>QJZS01000143.1 GCA_003247345.1 Spirochaetales bacterium | reverse complement strand
AGAGAATGAAGTTTTTTCCTGCATGGATAGTAAATTCAATTTCCATCGATATCCCATGAGAATGGAAAGACTGATAAGAACTATCCAAAGAATGGAAAAAATTTGATTCCAAGTTGCGTTCCAAAGCCCGCCCATCATCCAAAAGGTAATGTCTTGCAAATCCTTGGTTGGATCGGCTACAAGTTTGATTACCCCAAGAGCACTGGAAAATATTGCCGATACCGCTATTCCACTGAGTACCAGCCTCAGCAGCCAACCTCCGAAATGGAATTTGGTAGCCAAATAATATGAACAAATTAAAGCTAGTAATCCAAAGGTAGTGGCACTGACCTGTATCATGGCAGTGGTAGTAGTTCCCAAGATAATCATCAGCGCAGCTCCAAATGCGGACCCTTGGCTGACGCCAAGAAAACCTGGCTCAACCAAAGGATTGGAAAACAGCATTTGGAAAGTAAATCCGCTGGCACTTAGCATAGCTCCTGCAAGCAGGGCAAGTACAATGCTGGGAAGACGTACCCTGAGCACAATATTGCGCGTCATTGCATTAGTTGACCAGTCAGAAGGAAATGAAAATCCCGCAACCGGGTATCTACCCACAAAGAGGGATAAGAAAGCTATCAATAGGGTAGCTGTGAGAAGCGTCATCAGCAATGCTAGGCGTCGTTTTCTCTCTTCGCGGTAGAATACCTTTGCATTCATAGGGAATTCACAGCCACCGATTTTTTATAGAGACCGACGAGAGTCTGCAATTTCTCAGGGTCGGTAAGATTGTAGAAATCCTTATAAAAAGAAGCCACTTGTTCTGTCATGTCCATATCCATATACCGAGTAGGATACACTTCTTTTGCCATCCATTGCAAACCAAGAATCCATGAAGAAACAGGTTGAATGTAGTTCATCATATCATAGGGGCTGGCTATGACTTGTTTGTTCTTGACAGCAGACAATGTCGACCAAACAGGAGAATTGTAAATTGCAGAAAGATACTCATCAGAGGGGGTACGATAACTGACCAATATGATTACATCAGGATCCCACGCTGCAATTTGTTCGAAACTTACCGTGGACCAACCATTTGCAGCTTCATTTGCACCTTTCCATACAGCCTTTGCTCCAATAGTTTCAGCCATCCATGTTTGCATCCATGAATCTGGGGCAATTTTATAGGAATAGGTATTGTCTGTCATGCTGCCTTGGATGATGAGGACGCTTTTTTTCTCACTCTCGCCGATTGAGGCTGCGGTTTTTTCGATAGGGTTGAGCCTTTCATCATACAGACTCAATATCTCATTGGCTCTTGCTGTATTCTTAAGTAGTTTTCCGAGTTCAGGTATCTCTTTCTGCCAATCAGCATAGGTCTCAAGATTCATGGTGAAGTTTGGCACTCCGAGGTTGTCCAGCTTCTTTGCGATCGATTGGAAGTGCGTTGCTTTCATTAACACAAGATCACTTTGGGTGCTGGCAATCTCTTCTACACTTGCGTTCTGGTTGATGCGAGGTTTTTCATCCAGAGACGGGCGAATAAAGGAGAAAAAGTCACCTAACCCTTGGTCGGTCTTAGGTAAAGTAAGATCCATCTGGGCAACCTCAGGGAAGAGAAACAGTGCATTGGCCGGCATATTGCCAGCTTTCCCTGCTACGAGAACTTTGTTGGGTTTTTCCGATAATTTTAATGTTCTGCCGTTGGCATCGGTAGCCATGTAAAAGTCGCTCTGTGCAATCGTCTGTTCTGCCTGTCCTTGGGCAAACAACAGGGTGGGGATCATGAAGAGAATCGCCCAAAAAGTCCGTAATTTCATTGTATATTACTCCTTGTTGTGAATGACTGCAGTCTACCATTATATTTTCAAATATTCAATCGTAAAAATTGGTTGTTCCCTTTCTTCTCTCCTTGCTAGTCTCATGTATTCAGTTTAGTGTATACTTACTGTATATAAGGGACTGTTATGGATACAACTGCGATACAATCAAAAATTCGTGCGTTGCGTGCGAATGCTAAAATATTATCTTCCAGCTTAGAGTCAGAGCGTAATGCGCTCCTAAAATCTATAGCTGAAGGGCTGACTCGCGATTTTCAAACGATTAAAGCCGCAAACGAGAAAGATCAGGTTGCTGCCATTGAAAGTGGACAAAAGGAAGCGCTTGTTAAAAGACTTGTTTTCAGTGATGAGAAATTGCATGCTTCTTTGCTTGGCTTGGAACAAGTGGCTGCTCAATCTGATCCTATCGGGAGCATCAAACAACGAAGAATACTTGATGATAACTTGTTACTTGAACAGATAGCTGTACCTATCGGGGTTATCGGTATGATATTTGAAGCTCGTCCCGATGCCTTGATTCAGATTGTTTCCCTTTGTTTGAAGAGTGGAAACGGTATTATCCTCAAAGGAGGAAGGGAAGCCTATCAGACCAATACTGCTCTGGTAGCTTCAATCAAAGAAAGCTGCAAAGGTTCTGCCCTAGGTTCTGATTGGTTGCTTCTTCTTGAGAGTCACAGTGATGTAGATACCATGCTCAAGATGGAAGATGATATCGATTTGCTGATCCCCCGTGGTTCAAATGCCTTCGTAAAATATGTGATGGAGCATACCTCGATTCCAGTCCTTGGACATGCCGATGGTATTTGCCACTTGTACGTTGATGCACAAGCTGATTTGCAAAAAGCAGTTGAAATTGCTTTTGACTCAAAAACACAATATCCAGCGGCTTGCAATTCTATTGAAACACTGCTGGTTAACAGCGCTGTGGCAAAAGAGTTTCTCCCCAAGATGGCCGAGCGTTTTAGTGCTGGAAAAGTTCTCATGCATGGGGATGCCAGAGCAAGTGAAATCATCAACTGCATACCCTATCAAGAAGGGGATTGGAAGAAGGAATATCTTGCACTGGAGATAAACATCCATGTAGTCGATTCTCTAGAAGAGGCAATCTCTCATATTGAGTTGTTCGGGTCACATCATACTGATGCAATTGTTACCGAGGATGAGAAAGCAATCAGAACGTTCTATACCCAGGTAGATTCTGCAGATGTATTCGCCAACTGTTCCACTCGTTTTGCAGATGGATTCAGGTTTGGTTTGGGCTCGGAAGTTGGAATCAGTACAGCAAAGATTCATGCCCGTGGCCCTGTAGGGCTCGAAGGCTTGATGACCACCAAATACCTGGTAAAGGGAAAAGGCCAGGTCGTGAACTCATATACCCAAGAGGGGGGAAGCAGTTTCAAGCATAAGGATCTTCCTTTATCAAAACCCACCCTGCTCGAGGGAGAGACTGTATGAGTCGGGATTTTACATCCGTTAAGCGCGTTGTGTTGAAAGTGGGGACAAACCTGCTCAGCACAAAGGGTGGCATCGATGAGAAGTGCCTTGATGGAATCGTTGACCAAATTGCAGGCTTGACTGAGAGCGGCTATCAGGTGCTGTTGGTCTCCAGCGGAGCCATAGGGATGGGGGCAAAGGAGCTTGCACTCAAAGGACCGGTAAAACAGGTGGCCATGCGCCAAGCTTGTGCCTCTATCGGGCAGCCTCTTCTCATGTCCAGTTATCGACGATCCTTCAAACGACACGGTATGGTTTGTTCCCAAATCCTGTTGACTCGTAAGGATATGAATAATCGTCACACCTACGTAAATCTACGCAACAGTATTTTTACGCTCCTTGATTTATCAGTTATTCCTATTTTCAATGAAAACGATGTAGTCAGCACAGCTGAGATTGGGTCTGCTTTTGGTGACAATGACAGAATGAGCGCAATGGTAGCGAGTAAAATAGATGCTGATCTTCTGGTCATTCTTACGGATATTCCAGGTTTGTATACTGCAGATCCCAAGAAGGACAAAGATGCTGTTTTTCTTTCCGATATTACTGTTCTTGATGAAAAGATCCTCTCCTATGCAGGAGGAGCCGGATCTACTCATGCTACCGGCGGTATGAAAACCAAACTCTTGGCAGCAAGAATTGCGCGTCAGGCTGGGTGTGATACCATAATTGTCAGTGGTTATGAAAAGGATGTTTTGCAACGGGTTTTATCTGGCGAGGTATTAGGAACCTGTATTCATAGCGATAAACGTTTGAGCCAAAAAGAACGTTGGATCTTAAACAATTCACATCTTGGATCCATCATTGTAGATGATGGAGCGAAGAAAGCATTGCTTTCCAATAAGAGTCTCCTTCCTAAGGGAGTCGTGAAAGTAGATGGAGTATTCGGAAGCGGGGATGTCGTTCAGATTTGCACCATTGATGGAAAGCCTTTCGCAAAGGCTGTTCCCTATTACAACAGTACCGAAATTGCCTCAGTAGCCGGACACAGCAGTAAAGATATCCAAAAGATTCTTCCTGATGGACACAAGGGCATGATTTTCCGCCCGGAGGATTTGGTGTTGCTAAGCGATGATGAGTAACTATCGGATTTACCGCAGAAAACAAGACCTCGGCAAACGAATCAATCGGTTGCATAATATTGAGCAGCTGGCCATTGGTATCCTTGATACTGGGACAGCTGATCAATTGAGGGAAAGTCTGGATTGGTATGCAGAGCATATGAATTACAGCTTGCATGTGGTGACCCAGGAAGGCAGACTTGATATCCCTCAGATGCAAGAGCTGTATAAGGATGTTACGTTCCTAGTCTTCACCACACATACCTTTACCGGAGAAAAAGTAAATGCGGTAGCCAATGAGTGTCAAACGAATTTGTTTCTCATTGTTCGTAGTGACCTCGTTTTGGTACGATTCGATGGAGCGGTATTGCTCTCTGCGATGGCAGAGGTCGATCATCCTGCAGCCTATTGTTCTGTTCTTGCAAATGCCTATCGTGAAATAGTTCCCTGTGTTCGTTCTCCGCGCCTTGTCGAGCGCGAGCTAGACCCTGGATCGCGCTTTCCTTCCCTGGAAGGGAAAGACTCGAACACGTTATATCCCATATATTGCCTTGGTTTGTATGATAGAGCACTTTTCCAACGTCTCAGGGGATTTGATGAGGATATTCATAGCGAATACTGGCAAGCCTTGGATTGGGGTATACGGGTGAATTTGCTAGGCTATGACTTGATGGTAAACAATGGGCTGCTCATGCAATTCCCGAATAGGGAGAGTGTGATAGAGGATCGCAGCGAAGCCCCAGGATTTTTGCGTTGTTATACGAAAGCTTTAAGTGTACATCGTGGTAATGGAAAGAACTTGGCACGACAATACAAAGGGTATGTTGACAAGGATGTGTATAAAAGCGAAGTAAAGAAACGCATGATCTGGTTGCAGAAAAAAGATTTTACTACCTTGATAGAACAGTGGCCTGGGGAGGATGCGTGAGAAAATTTCTCCTGCTTTTTGCATGTCTGCTCATCAGTAGCACCACTGTTTTTGCACAAAATGATCCGTTTTCCTACCCCTTACGTACACTGATTATTGACGCAGGCCATGGGGGCGAGGATCCAGGAGCAACAACGGCCTGGAGTTTTGCAGGAGGGACGGTGTATGAGCGTGATATCAACCTTGATATTGCCAAGCGCCTGCATGCTTTGCTTGCAGTATCTCATCCAGAGCTTCAAATAATCATGACACGCGATGATGATACCTATCTTACTCTACCTGAGCGTTGCGCTGTAGCTTATAAAACCGTGTTACAACCTCTTAGCAGTTCACTCTTTCTCTCCATCCACGTAAATAGTGCATCAAGTGAACAGGCAAGTGGGTTTGAAATACTCACCAAACAGCAAGATAAACGTGTCACATTGTTGGATCCAAATACTCCAATACAGAATATTCCGTTATTTTCGGCAAATTCACAGCTAACCTTGAACAGGTTGCTGAATCAGCGTAATCTGGTAGTAGCTTCTATTTTTGAACAAACCATGAGCGAGGCGCTTATTACCAGTAAGAGCCGAGGGGTGAAAGAGCGAGACCTGTGGGTTCTCAATCAATCACGGATGCCGGCAGTTCTTGTGGAGGTAGGATTCTTGTCCAATGAAGAAGATGCAAGGAATCTGGTCACTCCACAATATAGGCAACGTCTTGCCCAGATATTGGCTGATAGTGTGGAAGCGTGTATGTAAGGAGGCCAGCTAATGGTCTATCCAAAGGATTTGTATCAAGTAGCCGAATCTCCCTCACTCGTTGTAGTGCCTCCCCTCAAGTATATAGCCCTTGATGGAGAAGGCGGTCCGAACGATGATTCTTACGCAAGCGCTGTTACCTTGTTGAAAGATCTTGCTGTTCTGTTGGGCAAAGAAACTATGTCGTTCATCGAATGTGTTTGGACTGCTATAGAGACGGAGAATAAAGAGACATGGACATGGTCGGCCATGATTGCAGAACCACAGAATTTTGATGAACAACGCTTCATTGAAGCTAGGGATCAGATAGCTTTTAAGGAAGGTCTTTCTACTCAGGATATTTATAGAACAACCTTGGAAGAGGGGCTATGTGTAACCATGATGCACTATGGTTCATTTAGTTTTGAAGGTCAAAGTTTTTCTATCATGGAATCATTTTGCAAGAAAAATCGATTACAACGAATAGGTAATACGCACAGAGAAATATATCTTGATACTCCAAATCATGAAACACAGGATGATTTAAAAACCATCCTGCGTTTTCAAGTGGAAAGGATTTAAAGTTCTTCGCGAGTCTTGCGTCTTTGAGCAACCAACAGGTCCATTTTCAATTTTTTCAATTTTGCTGAAAGACTGACCTTGTAGACATGTGGATTTATCTGTCTTAAATAGCTCTTATGGAAGGTATCCAAACTTTTTTGAGCATATGCTTGGATCTCTTGGACACTTGGTTTAACAGTTATCCTCTTCCCATTTTCCATCTGCTTTTTAATCAGAGGTTCAATGCTCGTATATTTGTCGCTATGCATTTCAAAGAAGTCTGCTTCGGCAAACGGATGATAGAACGTATATTTCTTGCCCGTTGTAATTTCTTCATTATCCAATGAGACCAAATCAGCTAGGGACCCAACGTCATTATCGGAGAAACGGTACACCTGTTTGATTCCAGGATTCGTCGTTTTTTCGAAACTGTTGGAGATTTTCATAGTCGGAATGATTTTCCCGTAAATACTTTCCTTTGCAGCTAACTTGTATACTCCGTTCAATGATGCTTGGGAGCCCCCTGTAACAAGGTGAGTTCCGATACCCCAACTGTCGATGGGTACTTGATCATGTACGAGAGTCTGTACAATTTCTTCGGTCAAGTCGTTGGAAACTACAATGGAAGCATCCTCGAGTCCGGCTGCATCCAATCGTTTGCGAATGATGCGGGGAAGGTAGGAAAGGTCACCACTATCGATTCTGACTCCGATTTTCTTTCCTTTCTGTTTTTGTTCGCGACCAACGATGATTGCATTGTCGATACCCGAGCCCAATGTATCATAGGTATCTATAAGAAGAACGGTATTATCTGGGTAAAGTTCTGCATAGGAACGAAAGGACTCCAATTCGCTGTCAAAGCTCATAATCCAAGAGTGTGCCATGGTTCCCGCTACAGGAATACCAAACTCTTTACCGGCCAGTGTATTGCTGGTTACTTGGCAGCCTCCAATGAATGCCGCTCTGCTTGCTGAGAGGGCTCCATCGCTTCCTTGGGCACGCCTGAGGCCAAATTCCATCAAACTACCACGGCCGCTAGCCAATGCCATTCTGGAAGCTTTTGTGGCTATCAAGCTCTGGAAGTTCAAGGTATTTAAAAGTAAACCCTCAATCAGCTGTGCTTCAATGAGGTTGGTATGGATACGGACCAGTGGTTCTCCAGGGAAAACCACCGTTCCTTCTTCCATTGCATACAAATCGCCGGAGAAATGATATTCACTCAGATACGAGAGGAAATCAGGGGTAAACTTGCCCAAGCTTTGAAGATATTCTATATCTTCTTTACTGAAACTTATGGCTTGCAGTTTGTCAATCAGATCTTGCAAGCCGGCAAATACTACATATCCGCCTTCAAAGGGATTATTGCGATAGAACATATCGAACACCACTTGTGGATTGTGCTGGTTCGAAAAATATCCTTGCATCATAGTCAGTTCGTAAAAATCGGTTGTCAAGGCGCTGATATGCATTCTCTTATCCTTACTGTTTTCCCTCAATCTTGGAAAATCCAGTGTAGGGTACCAAGTTGGGAGGAATTAAAATTGAGCCATCTTCCTGTTGATAATTTTCCAAAACAGCGACCATAGCTCTGCTCAGTGCAACTGCGGTTCCATTGAGCATATGAGGAAATTGCATCTTACCATCTTCATCTTTATATCTGATTGCCAAGGAACGTGCCTGATAATCAGTACAGTTACTGGTTGAAGTGACTTCTCCGTACTCGCCATCGTCTCCACGACCAGGCATCCAAGCTTCGATATCGAACTTACGATAGGCTGGGGCACCCAGATCTCCTGTACAGGTATCAACTACGCGGTAGGCTATGCCAAGTCCGCTGAAGATTTCCTCTTCGATTGATAACAGTACATCATGAAATGCCTCGGATTGCTCTGGGGTACAGTAAATGAACATCTCCAACTTTGAGAATTGGTGGACTCTGTACAAACCCTTTGAATACTGACCAGCACCACCTGCTTCACGGCGGAAACAGTGAGAAAGGCCAGCCATCTTAATGGGGAGTTGATCCTTGCTGAGAATTTGGTTGGCGTAATAACCACCCAAGGTAATCTCTGCGGTTCCTACCAAACAGGTACCGGTATCTTCGATTGTATAAATATTACTTTCTTCACCTCTTGGATTGAAGCCGATGCCACTGAGAATTTCTTCTTTGGCTACATCAGGAGTGATGAAAGGTGTAAAGCCGTGCTTGATCACAATATCCATGGCATATCGTTCCAGTGCCATCTGCAAAATAACCGCTTCCCGTTTTAGATAGTAGAATTTTGGTCCGCTAACACGGGTGGCAGTGTCGAAATCAATAAGATCTAATTTTTCAGCAATTTGCACGTGGTCCAATGGTTTGAAGGAAAATTGAGGAACGGTTCCCCAAAATTTTACAGCAGTATTGTCCTTGTCTTCTTTTCCGACAGGTGCTTTCGGGTGTGCATAGTTTGGGATGGTACGGGCTTGGCTTTGGAAATCTTGCTCGATCTGGCTTAATTTGCCTTCTTTCTCAGCAATTGATTCCTTCAATGCTTTGCCTTCAGCAATCAGGGTAGAACGGACATCACTATCCATCTTGCCTTTCATTTTCTGGGCATTTTCGTTTCTTTTTGCTCTGAGTTCTTCAACTTCTTGCAATAAGACAGAACGTTCTTCCTGTAGTGCAATAATTGCATCGATATCGACATGCATGTATCGCACATCAATGTTATGGGCAATCTCATCCCTTCTGGCTTTCAATTCCTTCAAATCTATCATCGTGGTTCCTCTTTAAACTGACCTACTGATTATCCGCATTTGCAGCTTTTGCTTCAAGAGCTTTGGACTTCTCTGCGGCTGCTTCGACCGCTTGCATTACTACAGCCTCAAAGGCACCTTCTGCAAGACTTTGCATCCCATCTATTGTGGTTCCACCTGCAGAGCAAACCTTTGTAGCCAAATCGATGGGATTTGCACCACTGGCTTTCAACAACGATGTGGCGCTGTTTAGGGTGTCGGTTGCAATTTGTGCTGCCTGAGGATAAGGAATCCCTTCAACAACACCGCCCATGGCAAGTGCATGTACAAAGGCAAATACATATGCGATTCCCGACCCACTTATTCCGATGAACGCTGAGAATTGTGATTCCGGTAGTTCAAACGCACTTCCAAAGGACTTGGCAACTTCCAAGGCGAAAGAAAGGTGTGAATCAGAACAACCCGCCTGTTTAGCAACCGCGGTGACAGCTTGCTTCTGCTGTGCTGCAATATTGGGCATAAATCGTACTACTTCATCAGTTCCAAGATTCTTGGAAAGAACCGACAAGGGAACACCTGCTGCAATGGAAATCCAATGCTTTTTTGCACTGCCTAATTTTTTAAACGTAGGATAGAGTGATGCCAAAATTTGTGGCTTTACAGCAATCATGATGGTGTCACATTGTGAGAAAAGCTCTTCCATAGATCCAGAGGAAGTAATATGAGATGCGGTATCAGCCAAAGCAGCAGCTTTTGCTAAATCATTGTCAAACAGAACGACCTCTGTCTGTACACTTTGGGCAATGGCTCCACCCATGTTTCCACATCCGATGATTCCCAATTTTTCCATTATCATTCCTCCCAGGATAGCGTGTGCAAAGCCCCTTCTTCCTGTAGGGAAGGGAACGATTGCTGTCTTAGATATTCATATGCGGCAATAGCCACAGTATTCGATAGATTCAAACTTCGAGCTTCGCTTCGCATGGGTATACGAACGCAACGCTCTGGATTTTTGACAAGTAAATGCTCATCTATGCCTTTACTCTCTTTGCCGAAGACGAGATACACATCTTTTGGATAGGTCACCTCGGCATAGGTATGTTGTGCTTTTGTCGTGAAATAGTAAAGTTCTTCCGCTCCATGTTGGGCAAGAAAGCTATCAATATTTTCGTATTCGATCAAGGTAAGTAGTGGCCAGTAGTCCAAGCCTGCTCGCTTAAGGTATTTCTCATCCAAGCTGAACCCCAAGGGGTGTACAAGATGGAGGGTAGCCCCTGTCGCTGCACAGGTACGTGCTATGTTGCCGGTGTTCTGTGGAATCTCTGGTTCAAATAGGACAATATGCAGACCCATGCTTCTCTCCCTTACCAAACAAATCTATCATTTGCAAGGAATCCGCACAAGGTAGTTGAACTTATGAGTGTGTAATAAACCAAGCTTGTAATGAGGAAGGCTATGCTTTAGACTGGCTTGAGAGTCGGAGGAGCCAATGTTTTTGGAAGCTTTGAAATCATTGTTATTGGGAGTCGTACAGGGAATCACCGAGTGGTTACCCATAAGCTCCACCGGGCACCTGATCTTGCTGGATGACCTCATCCATCTTCAAGTGGGACAGCAGGCACATGAACTGTTTTTGGTAATTATCCAGCTCGCTTCAATTTTAGCGGTTGTAATTCTCTATTTTTCAACCCTTAACCCGTTTTCCAAAGCTAAGGATAAGACGGAAAAGCATAAAACCTACCAGCTTTGGGCAAAAGTATTGGTTGCAACCATCCCCGCAGGGATTGTTGGTATTCTTATTGACGATTATATGACTGCCCATCTCTATCGATGGGAGGTGGTAGCAGCAGCTCTATTCCTGTACGGCTTGCTTTACATCCTGCTTGAAAAGAAGAAAAAGGGTGTTGAAGAGTATAGGGTAGCTCGACTGGAGGATGTCTCCTATAAGGATGCCGTTTACCTTGGGCTGTTTCAAATGCTTGCCTTAGTTCCTGGTACCAGCAGAAGTGGTTCCACCATCTTGGGTGGCATTATCATCGGCATGGAACGGCAGGTTGCCGCCAAATTTTCCTTTTTTATGGCAATCCCGGTCATGGCAGGGGCTTCGCTCTTAAAACTGCTCAAATTGGGTTTCTCTTACACAAGAGATGAATACCTTTTGATAGGAATTGGGTTTGTTTCTTCATTTGTAGTTTCCCTGTTTGTTATCAAAGCCTTGATAGCATATGTACGAAAGCATGATTTCTCCATTTTCGGTTATTACCGTATAGCTCTGGCTCTATTGGTAAGCGTATATTTCTTAACCGTAAGGATCTGACATGGCTCTGTTAGTAATCATTTATCTCGCATTTATAAGTTTAGGCTTGCCTGATGGCGTTCTTGGAAGTGTTTGGCCGGTGATGCAGCCGGCTCTCAACCTTCCATTCTGGAGTGCCGGGTTGGTCGGTGCAATTGCCTCGATAGGGACGGTGACTTCTGCTCTATCCAGTTATCGAGTCATAACACGATTCGGAACAGCAAAGGTTACCATCGTCAGTGTTTTTCTGACGGCCTTTGCCCTGTTTGGATTTTCTTTGGCTTCCTCATTGCCCGCTCTGATCCTGTGGACTATCCCTCTTGGCTTAGGGGCGGGGTCTGTCGATTCAGCCTTGAATAACTATGTTGCCCTCCATTATGAGGCAAGACATATGAACTGGCTTCACTCGTTTTGGGGAGTTGGTGCCAGTGCAGGCCCGTTCGTCATGGGGCTTGTACTTATGCTGGACCTTTCCTATCGAAGCGGTTACAGAATGCTTTCTTTACTCCAAATGGCACTTGTTTTTGCTTTGTTTGCTTCCCGTCATCTTTGGGATGATTCCAAGCACACTAACGAGGAAACAAAGGTTCTAAAAAGTAAGATCTCTTTATGGCATAAGGCATTGCCCTATGCATTGCTTTCATTTTTCCTGTATTGTGCATTGGAAGTTTCTACTGGACTATGGGCTGTCAGTTACTTGGTACAGGTAAAAGGACTCGGAGATGCCGATGCAGCATTCTATGGTTCCTTACTTTTTGTTGGTATTACCGTGGGAAGAATGGGAAGCGGTTTCGTCTCTTATCGTCTTTCAAACCTCAAATTAATTATAATAGGGTTGTGTGTTTGTTTTATTAGTTTGATCTTGTTGTTCTTATCTCCATTGAATGCTGCCGGACTTTCCCTCTTGGTGGTGGGACTTGGTTTGGCCCCGATCTTCCCCAGTATGATTCACCAGACGCCCAAAAGCTTTGGGCTCGAAAAAAGCCAAAGAATAATAGGATTGCAAATGGCCTCTGCTTATATAGGTAGTACCATTACACCTCCGATTTTTGGAATATTAGGGACTTTATTCGGCATGGAATGGATGCCGATTTTGCAATTAATAATCCTCGTTCTGCTCTGCATGAGTATTGCTACTCTCGCAATTCTTACGAAAACGAAATAAAGCACAAATCAAGTTTCTGCAGTGTCGGGATCGTTCTCCCTTGTTTGTAGGTTTGTAGCTTTGAACACTTGCTTGCCTTCTTTTTGCAGGGCAAGCACGACTTGTTCAAGCTTTCGCTTCTTTTGATATTCGTCTTCAAACAATTCTTCCTGTAACGGGCGCTCTCCCTCGTAGAGTTGGTACAATCCAACACCAATAAGTCGTATAGGAGTTCCTTCACTCCATTTTTGGAAGAGTAACTGGCGAGCATAATGAAAAATTTGCTCGGCACTGTAAATAGTACTTTGTGGAGTAATCTGCACAGTGAACGTGGTAAAGTCAGGTAATCTGATTTTGACTCCTACGGTCCTTCCTATCTGTTTTTCTTCCAATGCTCTGAACATCACCTCATGGCTCATCCAAAGCAGCGTTTGGTCCAGTACCGCAAGAGAAGTAACATCAGTATCAAAAGTAGTTTCGGTGGATATCGAATGACTTTTTGCTTCGGAGTTAAAAATACCTGGATCAATGCCCCTGCAGGCAAGATACAGAAAATTCCCCATACTCTGCCCAAAGAGGGATTGTAAGGTGTTTTTCTTAAACTCACGAAGCTGTTGAGTGGAATAGATGTGATGCTTTTCCAATAATCCCTGAGTAACTTTGCCCACTCCCCAGAGTTTCTTCAATCCGACGGCGTCGATGAATGCAAGTTCCTTGTTCTTCGATACTCGGCATAGTCCATCCGGTTTGTTGTAATCACTAGCCATTTTTGCAATGAACCGGCTTCTTCCGATTCCAACCGAGATGGTAAGTCCCGTCTCTTCCTTGATCCGCTGCTTCAGGAGCATTCCTGCCTCCCTTGGAAGTCCGAACAGGCGTTGGGTTCCTGTCATATCCAAAAATGCCTCATCAATGGATATCTGCTGGAGATCGGAAGAAAATTGCCTGAGGATATCCATGACCTGTGTGCTTACTTGGCTGTATCGAGCCATGCGTGGTTTTACAACGATGGCATCAGGACACAGCCTAAGTGCTTTCGCCATCGGCATTGCAGAGTGTGCACCGAATTTTCTTGCTTCATAACTGGCAGTCGCTACTACGCTACGCGGCCCGGTTCCTCCGATTAATATGCATTTGCCTTTGTACTGTGGGTTATCCAATACTTCTACTGCTGCATAGAAGGCATCCATGTCTACATGGAAAATAACTTCTTCCATAGGCTTATGGTTTTGGGGGAGTATAGATACGAGCCCTTTCTTTCTGTGCTCGAGCGATTGCGTGATTCAATAGAATTTCCACTACCTGTTGCAAGTCGTATCCTACTGATGCCATGAGCGTAGGGTAGTGGCTCAATTCAGTCATTCCAGGGATGGTGTTAATCTCGTTCAAGTAGATTGTCTTGTCTTGCACAAAAAAGTCGATGCGGGCAAATCCATCTGCTTTTATAGCCTCGAAAGCCGTTCTCGCATACACTCTAATTTGCCGCTCAAGTTCAGGATCAAGGGTGCTTGGGATTTGCATATGAGCGGTATCCACTTGTCCGTACTTATGATCGTAACTCAGAAAGCCGGTATTTTCATTTGCAGGATCTATTACCTTCCCGGGATTTGTAACCAGGAGGGAATCATCAGGGAGCCTCAGCACAGCACATTCGGCTTCTACGACCGGTTCAATTAGCTTTTGGACTAAGACTCTCTCACTGAAAGTTGCAGCAGTATATACTGCCTCACAAAACGTTTCATACGATGGTGCATGCAAGGCTTTTACCCCTACAGAAGATCCGCAGTTCTCAGGCTTTATGAACAATGTATTGGAGAGTTTCTGTATCGTATTGTTGAATGCTTTTTCATCCAGATGCGCAAGCTCATATGAACTGAATACAACAGATGGAACCGTAGGGATGCCATGCTGGGAAAAAATCGATGAAGCAAGGTCTTTGTGCATGCCGATGGCACTGCTTGCCGTATCACATCCACATAAGGGAATATTGCAGAGGAGGCAGGTGCCTTGTAGGTTACCATCTTCTCCTTGGTATCCATGGGTTGTAGCAAAAGCAACATCTATTGGGAGTTTTTTATTATTTTCAAAGAGACCGATGCCTGGTTGCAGAGAGAGTGGACGATTTTCTTGTATTGTCGAGTGTATCGAGTCTTGGAGATACCATCTTCCTTCCAAAGAGATGCCGACAAGAAAAATTGTATGGTGCAGTTTTTGCAACTGTATATATATGGTGCGTGCACTGTTGATCGAAACTTCGTGCTCAGCAGATTTGCCGCCAAAAATCAAAGCTACTTGCATGACCTTCGCTCCTCCTCATCCTTCAAAGCCTGTGTTACCTGAGCTATTTCATCCCAAGGGATTTTTTTTGTTGCTCTTTCTATTGATTTCTCATGACCTTTGCCAAGGAACAACAAGGTATCACCGTTTTGAGCTAAGGAGAATGCCTTTTGTATTGCTTCTGTTCGATCTTCTATTTCAAGGATTTCACACGAAGGGTTTTTCATCAAATACCGCAAATCACTGAAAATAGCGAAATTGCCTTCTGTTCTTGGGTCTTCTTCGGTGAGGATAATGGTTGAGCTGTAACGGCTTGCGATTTGTCCCATAGGAGAACGTTTTGAGGTATCTCTCTCTCCTGCACATCCGAAAACAGCAATAATGTCTCCACCTTCACTGGTACGTTTAGCAAAGGCGAAGAGGCCTTCGTATGCATCTACGGTATGGGCAAAATCTATGACTACCCTGACTCCAAGATTGTTTTCAATCATCTGCATCCGACCTTTTACCGGCTCTAGGCGTTCGATCATCGGGAGAATTGTTTTCGGATTTTTTTCTAAGAGGTCAGCTGTGCAGAAAGCTGCCAACATCGCATTGGTTGCAAGGCTTGGAAGCAGCAAAGGGGTATGGATACGCATTCCCAAAATTTCTACCACCGCCCCTTGGTATCCAACGAATTCAATGCGCATGGGAACATCCCTACCCAGAATGATTGATGTACAGCTTGGATCCATGGCCTCCAGAAATGGAGCGATTCGACTGTTGTCGGTGCTGGTAATGAACGTACCTTTTTTTTGCAACGCACGTACTAAATTGACCTTTGCTTGGACGTACTCTTCAATATTATGGTGAAACTCCAAATGCTCGCTTGTAACCTTCGTGACGATAGCAGAACGAAAATCTATTCCACCAAGTCTATCGAATGTTTTACTCAGCGCATGGCTGGTAGATTCCAAGACAACATGGGTCAGGTTGTTCTGAACACAACGCGATAAAAATGCTTGTAATTGATCTGCTTCAGGAGTACTCATACGATACGGCGAATCATGTTTTTCAGTCCCATCATCCATGCTGACAGTAGAGAGCAAGCCTACTTTAACTCCGTTCATTTTCAAAAGCTGATAGGTGTAATCGCTGGTTGTGCTTTTCCCATCGGTTCCCGTGACTCCAATGACAGTCAGCTTTGATTGAGGATCATCATAAAATGCAGAGCACATAAGGGCAAAGGCTGTATGGGGAGCTTTGCTGGAGTAATAATATACATCTGAAGGAAGTTGGGGGCGGGAAGTCCCTTCTTGGGCGATAATGCAAACAGCTCCATTTGCAATTGCCTCCTGAATATAAAAGCTACCGTCTGTTTTTAAGCCATGAAAGGCGAAAAAAACAGAATATGGCTCACATTTTGCAGAATGTTGGGTGATTTTTTGTATAGTTAAAGTCTCAGGAACGTGTCTGTCTGTTATCCCGATGGCGTTAAGTAACTCGCGTAGTGTTTTCATAGTTCTTATGGTAACAGTAGTATGGGGAGAATCACAATAGAAGATTGGCTTAGTATTGTTGGCGTATTGTCCTTTTTTTTGTTATGCTGAGACAGAGAGGATTCACTTTAATGAAACGATGGTTGATGGCAGCCCTGCTGGCTACCGTAACTCTATTCACAGCACAAGCATTCGGTTTAGACTGGGCTGCCACTTCCTCATGGGGAATGGCCAATGCCGGTCTTGCCTTGGATTACGCTGCCGATTCATTCTTAGCAAATCCTGCTTTACTTGCTCTGCCCGAGAGACCAGATACAAAATTTATCGTGGGGGTTCGTTACCAAGATCAAATAGACTCAACCTATTATACTTCAGGTGAAGTGAATCCCTTTCTGGTAGAGCCTATTACAGATTGGGGTCTTTCCTTCAGTGCTGGGAGCCTTGCATTTTCAGTTCAGAATCGCAATATGCTGTATAACCGTGCTGCATATACCGATTACACCCAGTACGATGGACTCATGACCACATTGTTCCAGTTTGATTGGGCCACCGGTTGGGACCCCTTCTATTTTGGTGCGACCGTACGAGCGACTGGCCAGAGCGAACGAACTGGGATAGAGATAAAGGATAATAGAACCTTGCTCGATTACTTGGTGGAGACGTTGGTAGGGCACTATGAAGTGTTGGACAACAGCTCGACAGTTTCCTTTGGTTTGGGCATTCTGTTAGATTATCGTTGGTTCAAGATGGGTGTTGTCAGTAATGAATTTGCCTATGCGTATGCAAATGATGCTTTGGTCATCAGTGCAGATTCTTTGCTCAAGACTTTAGATTGGGGATTTTCACTCAGCTCTCCCACGTATGACTCGAATAATCAGCTGCACCTGTTGAAATTCGAAGGAGCACTGGATTTCATCAATCTTGGTAGTGATGAAGATAGGGAATTCAGAATGGGACTTTCCACAAAATTGCAATTGCTGCCAACCTGGACAATCAGTCTGTTGGTAGGGTATGAGGAGCCAAAGGAAACTCCCTCTGACCTTTTGGCTGTTAATTTTGACAACGGCTTCCAAACCTTCAGTTTGGATGTCGCTATGGAAACAGTAAATATCACTCTGTCATATGGATATCCCACAGCTTGGTATACAGGAGCTACCACAACTTTGAATCCCGTATTGCTTGCCTCCTTTACGATTAGCCTATAATTTCGTATACTTGACAGACGGTGCCAAGCACCAGTATAGTCAAGACCAGTGAATATTGAACCGGTAAGGAGTAGAGTATATGTCCAAAGCACATAGAGGAAGTGGAATTCGTAGCGAAGCAAACCATGGACGCGGAGATTGTCCTGTTTGTAAGAGAACCGCAGTTAAGGTTCTGTATGAAGTAACACTTGACGGCGAAAAAGCAAAGGTTTGTAAGCCTTGCAACGCCCACCTCAAGAACGCAGCCTCTAACTAAGGCGTTTTTATTGAGAGAGAGACTGTCCTTTGTGGCAGTCTTTTTTTTCTTTCAAAGGTAGTATTGATGTCGGAAGAGAAAAAAAAGCACTGCATCTTTATGGTAGGAATCAAGGGTACTGGGATGAGCAGCCTGGCGGTATTGCTCAAACACCTTGGGTTCTCTGTTTGTGGATGTGATGTTGCTGAAGTTTTTTCCACTGATGCGGTTTTGCTTGCTCATGATATAGAAGTCAGGATAGGTTTTTCTGAAGATTTGCTTTTTGAGGGAATCGATACCGTCATTTATAGCAGTGCCTATCATGATGATCTTCCCATTCTGGTCAAAGCTAGAGTACAAGGTTGTTCTCTGTATACCTATCCACAGTATGTTTCCTTCCTCAGTAAGCAACAGGACAGTTATGCGGTTGCGGGGACACACGGCAAGACGACCTGCTCTTCGGTTGCAACGCATCTGCTTCAGGACTCTACTGATAATGCGTTCCCATTTTATGCCTTATATGGGTCAAAAGAACAGAATGTAAGCACGATTCCCTTTTATGGAAGCTCCTGTGCCTTATTTGAAGCCTGTGAATATCAAGACCATTTTCTTTCCTACCAGATTCGGGGGGCTCTCGTTCCTACTGTCGATTACGACCATCCCGATTACTTTTCATCTCCAGCCAAAGTTACTGAGAGTTTTCATAGATTCGTCGATCAACTTACTCCAGGTGGATTTCTGATTTATTGTGCAGATGACAAAGGGGCAAAAGAGCTCGGCCGGTATGCACGAAAAACTCGGAAGGATCTAACAGTCCTTACGTATGGGTTTTCCGCAAACGGACCTTTTAGAATCAGAAAAACGAAAGAAGGTCTCTATACATTGGATCTGCTTGTAGATTTTCCGTTTGCCGTACAAGCACAAGCAAAAAATCTTGTGGATGATCATATAGGCTCTGTAGTACTTGCACTTTCTATGTTGCTTGATCGACCTCAGCCGAAACTCTATTGCAAGGAGAACACCTTGATTACCGACGAGGTATTGCCTACCTCTTTGGCCACACTTCTTCCATCCCTTGCAACATTCTCCGGTTGTGTCGGGCGTACTGAGAAACTACTGGAGGATGGGGGAGTCATCTTCATAGATGACTATGCTCACCATCCCAAAGAGATTGAGACTTCGCTGGAAGAGCTTAAACTCAGGTACCCAGGATATTCACAGCTGGTTTTGTTCAGTTCCCATACTGCGAGTAGAACCCGTGCTCTGCAAAATGATTTTGTAAGTTCCCTATCAAAGGCAGAGCATTTGATCATACAAAACACCTATCTTTCCGCACGGAAGGATGGGTATGAGGAAACCCAAGATCCAAGCTATGAAATGTATCGGTTGCTACAAGAGAAGGGACAGGATGTTTCGTACTGTGCAACAGATGAAGAGTGCATCCAACTTTGTGCAAGCAGGTTGCAAGAGCGTTGGTTGTGTATTACCATGGGGGCTGGTAATAATCGGTCACTGGGACCTCAAATTGCCACTTTCCGAAGGAGTCATTCATGAAAAGCATGACAGGATATGGGTTCTCTGAAACACTAGGAGAGAACTTTCAGCTCGCTGTAGAAGTCAAGTCATATAACAATAGGTATTTGGATATCAATCACAATATGCCTTATTATCTCGCTCCATTTGAAATGGAAATAGACAAACAAGTTGGCTTGGTAGCCAAAAGAGGTAGGGTCGATGTCAGCATACGAGTTAAAAATCTCGTAAGTGATGTAAAATTAACTGTCGATCCAATAGCAGTTGCCCAATATACCGATGCCTTTGCCCAAATAGCCAACATAGCTCAAAAGGCGCTTAAACCCCAACTTTCCGATTATCTTGGAAGTGACGGGGTGCTGACGAGCGTAAAAGAAAGTGATAGCGAACAGTATCGACAGATGCTATTTTCTACACTCTCTGAAGCTTTGGCACAGTTTGAGGAAAGTAAAATTCGTGAGGGTCAGTCGACCAAAGAAGACTTGATTTCCCTTGGCAAAGGTATTGAAAGTGGTTTGTCTGTTATTGTTTCCCATGCAGATGAGCTCGAAGAACTCGTCAAAGGTACACTGAGAAGCCGTTTCGATGAGATGCTCGGTGATCAGAATTATGATGAGAATCGTATATTGAGCGAAGTTGCAGTCATGCTGGTCAAATATTCGGTAAATGAGGAAATTAAGAGGCTCGGTGTCCATTTGAGTGAATATTTCTCATTACTTGAACAAGATGAGCCAGTAGGCAAACGTCTCGATTTCCTCTGTCAGGAGATGAATAGGGAAATCAACACCATAGGAAGTAAAAGCCAAATGGTGGAATTGAATTTGCAAGTAGTTAAAATGAAAGACGGTCTTGAAAATATTCGAGAACAAGTTAGAAATATCGAGTAGTGGGGGAAAGGGTGCGAATAGCAATCAGTGGAAAAAGCGGCTGTGGAAATACGACTGTCTCAAAAATGGTTGCCCAAACATTGGGTTATGAGATGATCAATTTTACGTTCCGAAACCTTGCCGAAGAAAAAGGAATCGATTTTTGGGAGTTCTGCAAAATGGCAGAGACTGATGATTCCTATGACTTTGAAATCGATCGCAGGCAGGTGGAAATGGCTCTTTCCCATAAAGACTGTGTACTTGGAAGTCGCTTGGCTGTCTGGATGCTCAAACAAGCAGACCTGAAAGTGTATTTGACGGCAACTTCAGAAGAACGCGCCCGAAGAATTACAGAGAGGGAAGGTGGGCCGTTTGAGAAGCGGCTTGAACAAACACGCAATCGCGATGCGAATGATAGTGCACGGTATATGCGTCTCTATCAAATTGATAATAGCGATATGAGTATTGCAGATCTTGTTATAGACACTACAGATAAGCAGCCCGAACAAGTAGCTGAAATAATTGTAAAAGAGGTACAAAAGCGTGGGAAAAACTAAAAGTTTAGCACTCTTACTGCTTCTATGTTCCTCTACGCTTTTATTTGGCGGCACCTACTTGGGTCTTTCCCAAGGTAATGTTTCGTCAAGCTTGGAAGTTGGAATGATTACAAGAAGGTTTGAGCAGCAGCTTACGTTTTCTCTGCCTACTCTGGTGACTACTCCCGATAACTATTGGGAAGCCCCAGCTGTTAGTACTTCTGTTCTATTTCGGACCACCAGTACCAGACCCGTAGTGCTTGGTATTGGCGGTAAAGCCTTGTTAAGCTGGGAAACTACCAATGGGATGATTCTTGGCCTTGGGCTTGGCATTTCCGTTTCGTATGAATTTATAGGCAAGAGGGGAATCCTGTTTGTAGAGGGATCCTATCTGCCATATTCTGTTGAACTAGGTACTCTCTCAACTACTTTGGGCGAACAACAAATTGAGCAGTATGTTAGATTTGGGTATCGTTACGTGCTCTAAGGTCTGTACATTCTTGCAGAAAATCTTTAGGATAGGTAAGTCGTAAAAAAGCGACTTTTCTGGTACAAGGAGTTTAACGGTGAGCATTCCACTCAACAATCTTATCGATTATGAAGAAAATATCTACGAGATTACCTGTGTTGCTATCAAAGAAGCAAACATTTTGAGTAATCCTGGATGTGGCGGCGAAGAAATTGAGAAGAACAATGGCAAAATTGTCAGCGAAGTCCTCACAAGAGCACTCAAGGGTGAAATCCATTTCGAAGAGTCAGACAAATAAGAGTGCTTTTAGCCACATAGTATTTTTATTCGGCCCCACCGGGGTCGGAAAAACAGAACTTCTGCTGGATCTCGATCCGCAGAGGTTTTCTGTTATCAATGCAGACTCCATTCAAGTTTATCGACATTTGGACATCGGATCTGCAAAAGCTTCTGCTGCTGTACAAGCAGCAATCCCCCATTATTTAATTGATATCAAGGACCCTTGGGAGCAGTTCAGTGTAGGCGATTTCATCACCTACGCCGATCAAGCCTGTCAGGATATTTGTAAAGAAGGGAAAATACCTGTTATCAGTGGTGGGACGGCATATTACTTCAAACATTTTCTCTATGGCCTAAGCGAAGCACCCTCCAGTGACGAGGACATACGTGCCTTAATTACTCAAAGAATTGAGGAAAAGGGAAGGGACTGGGCGTTTGAATATCTTACGCAAGTTGACCCCATCACAGCAGGGCGAATCCATCCCTCTGACATGTATCGGGTAAGCAGAGCCTTAGAGGTTTATGAAAGTAGTGGGAGAGCCTTAAGCAGCTTTTCGTTGCCTACCGAGCCAAGGTACAACATGAAACCTTTGATCATAGGGTTGATCCGCGACAGCGAAATTCTTCGTTCCAGGCTGGCACAAAGAATCCAGATTATGTTCGATGAAGGATTGGAGGAAGAAATTCGTACCTTGCTTAGAATGGGGGCTCAAAGCGATTGGCCGGGGCTACAAGGTATCGGGTACAAGGAATTCTTTCAGGCTAGAGAGAACGGAGAGTGGTCTCGGTCAATAATTGCCGATCAAATAGAAAGAAACAGCCGTTTCTATGCAAAACGGCAGCTTACATTCTTCAGAAGTTTTTCAGAAGCTCAATGGATGGACCCATCCGATAAACAAACAATCCTCACTGAGATAGAGCAGTATTCGCAGCTTTAGTATAGGTTTCTACCAGTATTTTTTCTTTGGGTTGAACCTTGACTGAACTGATACTTGTAATTTCATACCATCCTCGTTTTCCCATCTCTACAGTAAATTGTTGCTGGATGTCATACGTATAGATTGGCATATACCCCTCTTTTGTTGCAGATTCTTCTGTGTCTGAATAGGTATAGGGTGTGTACATAACTCCTGTTGCCAGATACGTCTTTTGATCAAGTTGTTTGATGGAAAGGTTTGCAACTCCATAGATGAAAGTGCTGCTCAGGATGGCTGGTTTTCCATCAGCAAGCCAAATATTGGGATCAATTTGCGTGTTGATACCCTCATAAGCCTGCCTCGTCTGCCGCGTTACATACAGATTGGTAACTTCCATTTCCGAAGGATTTTTCACCCCTTTTGCCAAGGATGCATCCATATTCTCAAGACTTAGCTCGTTCAGTGCTGCATAATATTCTTGGATTACTTGCGTGGGCTCCATTCCTGCCGTATAGGGTGGTCTTCTGGCTTCTTGGATACGAGCAGTGGTAAACCAGGAAACTGATACGACAACGGCGAGGATGGTAAGTACCAACCATCCTTTTGTTCTCCAAAAGATTCGCTGTTTTGCTCGGTTATGTTGTCCCTTCATGAAAACTGCACAAGCATCAACAGCGTTGTAAGAATCTCTGCTTTTGGGTTGTTCTAGATTTTCCAAGGTCCACTGCAGTGACTCGGTCTGGAATAAGAACCATCCCAATGCTTTTTGGCTTTCCATATTACCTGAAACATCCCGCTGTTTGGTCAGCCCCATCGACAGTGTGCTGTCGATAAAGGAAACACTTGATTGGGGAAGTGATAATTTCGCAAGCGAAAGAGGCATTGCTTTGAACGAATCCTCACGAGTTTCCTTGTCTGAGAAGGGAGCGAAGCCCAATGCGGAAAAATAAAGAAGACTTGTCATCTGGTCACAGAGGGTAAATGGCGTATGTAGACCATGGTGTACCCATGCTGAGCTGTTGAAATAACGTGTCTCCTCATTTGCACAGGAAGTGAATAAATCAGCCAAGTCTTGAGGAAGAATGAGGATTTTTCCTCCTTCAACTCCCCAAATTCTCCAAATAGGCAATATCCCACTGGAGAGATCAAGGAATGAGGTAGGGAGATTTTCCAACGCCTTGGCAACATCCCGAACAATGAAGAGCGCTTTATCCCGTTTTTTTGAGGCAATATCAGTCAGAGGAAATAATGGTAGTTCATCAAAGTACAGACAACGTTTGCCATCGATGATTGTTAGACCCTTCCAATACCACTTGGTCAAATTCCCTTCATCATAGAGGTAACCGCAGGCTTTTTCTCCTTGCAATAGATAGGAAGGAAGATCCATTTCTTGTTCACCGATGACGATACATTGCATCATCTGTCCATCGATGAGATGACTAAAAGTTTCTGATTCGTTATACATTTTCTTCTTCTTTATATGCACTGAGATGCCAAACGTGCTTGTCTTTTGGTGGCTCCATACTTACAATTTCTGTGTGTTCCTCATGTTTTGAGAAGAGCCCGGTGAAAACCCATTTCTTATTCGTTCCGAGTGTGTTATTCACTGCGGATAAAGACGCCGTATTGCAACTGCTAATCCGTTCCCCCCGCTTATTTTCGAGCAAATTCTCCCCTACAGAGAGGCGGTTGATAAGAGTTTGTGTATCTTCTTCTGCTTGAGGCGATGGAAGCAATGCGCATGCATTACTAGAGACAATAAAGAGAGTATTAGGCTCATATTCCAAAATGGTTTTCAATACGTTCTCATAGATTTTAATTTGTTCTGAAGAAGCACTTCCAGAGAGTATGGGAAGTACAGGTACCTCTCCAAGATAGGAATTGATAAAGGGAAGGGTGAGCTCCAGAGCAGATTCTTCTTCGAAATAAGAATCACAGGCACGCATACTATTTGGAAATTTCTGCAATAATGTTTTGATTACATCTGAAGAAAAACTATGGTCTTTTCCCGCAATGGTAATGCCATCCTGTAGGCTGGTAAACAGAAAAGCCGGTGCGTCTTGTTCCAGAACTTCTTGATGAAGAGCTCCCAGAAACACTACCAAGGAGACCTTAAGATCGCCGGCAACTTCGAAACTACGATGCAAGGCTTCTTTAATTTCCGAGTAGGCAGCGTGTGGGGCAAGGATTGCACCAGGAAGCTTTGAAAGCTTTATGGTACCTTTTCGTTTTGCAGTTGCTTTTGCAAGCTCAGCTGCGTCTTCTGGGTAGAAGATCATGTGGTGATAACTATCAAGCATGGTCATGTCCTAAAAGTAATCGTGAAAGTCTGCTTTCGTCCAGTGTAACACTAATATTTTTTTCTTGTGTAGGAAGTACCAATCCCGTTTTACCGCCTTTCGCACGCCTGAGGTGTTTGACTTGGGTGTAGTAGAGATCAGCTTTTCCTTGTGATTTAGCCTTACTGAAGACAAGTGCTAGGTTTGCGGCATCCAAGAGTACGTCCAGTGGGACTGTTTTGCCACGGATGTATTTGATGAATACATAGCCTCCTGGTACATCGCGGGTATGCATCCAATAATCGTTACCTCTGACGTAATGGCGTAGCAATTCATCATTCTCTTTGGCATTACGTCCGACCAACAAGGTGAAATGCCCACTTTGCAGGGTGAGCCCTGGGCTTTGCAATTTTGATTGTGCTTCGACGCCGACTCCGTCAAGTTCTTTTTTGAGACTTCTTATAGCAAACCCTTGGTCTCGATCGGGTCTCAGCAACGCTTCATAATGAGTTTGCCTTTGCTGAAATAAAGCCTGTGTTTTCTCAAGCTCAGCAAGCGCATTTTCATAGGTCTTTTTCGTTTTCTGATACTTCTCATAATAGAGAAGGATATTGTCTCGTGCTTGCAATCGGCCATCGAGCTCGATGGTAATGGGTTCGCCTGTCTCCCAATCATCTACTTCAATCTGTTCTTGTTTATTTTTCAGAAGGTGCTGGTTTGCACTCAGTAAGTCGGCAAGCTTTCTAAATCGTTCATATTCACCAGCACTGGAGACAGTTCTGGATAGGCTGTTTATAGTGGTTTGAATCGTCTTGAGTTCGCGGTCGCGCTTAATCTCTACGCGCTTTGCCAATTCTTCATAGCTATATTCATTGCTCTCTTGTCCGTATTCCGCTTCAATCTGAGCATTAAAAGAGCCTTCTGTCCTTTCCCGTATACTGAATTCTTTACCTTCTTCCGTTCTTGGAGGAGGAAGGGTGAACGTCTGTCCGCTTTGCTCTTCGCGTCCGGGGCGTCTGTATAACAAATCAAGCAAGGTATCCTGTTCGTCTGTGACAAGGATGTTTGCTCCCGGCCCGCTATAGAAACGGAGATACAGATTGAGGGTTCTTCCATGGTTGAGCATCACCAAATGCACAATACGATCATACGGTTGTTGGATTACTGCTTCAACACGAGAGCCTTCCAAATTAGCTCGACAGAACTGAATGAAACGTTGCAGTTTTGCAGTCTTTCCTTGTTGGTTAACCCCGATGGGAGAACTGAGTTGATGCAATCGGCTGAACGGGGTTCCTACTTCAGTGTACAGCGTCCAGCGGCCAGCTTCGGGATGGTAGAAATGCCAACTCAGGGAGTGGAAGTCATGCTGGGTAGTTTGTTGGAGGACGCTTCCCACTAAGGGAAGTTCCTCTAGGATCAAAGAGATTTCACGCCAATTGAGACTCATAGGTATTCCTTGCTGCATCAAAAGCACGTTTGATTCCGCCGGCAAGATAGAACGAACCGCAGGTAAGGATTGCGCTATCTTTTGGTGTCATGGCAAACGCTTGCTTCAATGCTTCTGCATTATCTTCAATAAGAATAATATCATAGGAAACGTCTCTTTTGTTTGCGAGTGAGCGTGTGAGTGCTGCCAGTGCTTTTATATCGCTTTTCTTGAAGGTTCCTGGTTGGCTGATAATAATCTTGGTGAAATGATCCAGCAACAACTCAATCATGTGCGTATGGTCCTTGTCTTCAAGAGCCCCGAAGATAACGGTATTTGAATCAGAAGGGTGCAGGTCAGAAAACGAAGCCAACAGGGCTTTGAGTGATCTGAGGGTATGCGCTCCATCAAGATAGAGATATGGTTTTGCAGCAAGCTGCTGGAAGCGGCCCGGAATTTGATTTTTCTCCAATGCCGGGAGAACTCTTTCATCAAATAACCCGAGCTGTTTCAATACAAGAAGGGCAAGGGCAGTGTTCTGTGCTTGGACATGGCCTCTCATCTGAAGGCATAAATCTTGTTTTGTCCCATCCTTCCAGGTATACGTTACTTTTTCGCCTTCGGTGGTAGTAGTGGTCTGGAGGTTCTCAAGATATTCATCAATCAGGAATGCAGGGCTGTGTTTCTGTTTTGCCTCTTCGAGGAAAACCTGTAGGGCTTCTCCTTCTTCCCAGCCTATAAAGACAGGAACACCTTCCTTGATGATTTTGCTCTTTTCTCCGGCAATTTCAGCTATTGTGTTTCCTAGTATCTTCGTGTGCTCAAGTTCAATGGGGCAAAGTACGGAGGCTTCTGGTATAATGGTATTGGTAGCATCAAGTCGACCGCCCAAACCAGTTTCGATTACTGCCCAATCGCAACCGCTGATTTTAAAAAGTAGAAATGCATAGGCTGTATATAATTCAAATGTAGTAGGATTTGTCTCACCCCATTCATCCGTGAATACAAAACCAGATAAGGCATCAACTAATTCTTGTCCCGCAGCTACCAATATATAATCATCAAAGAATGTGCCGCTGAGGGTGAAGCGCTCACGATAATCCGAGAGATGAGGCGACATATAGAGTCCTGTCTTAAACCCCAAAGCAGTCAAGCTGGCGGCAAGATAACTTGCTGTAGAGCCTTTTCCTTTTGAACCTGCCAAGTGTATTTTTTTGAATGATTTTTCTGGGTTTCCGAGATGTTTGAGCAAAGCTTCCATCCTGTCCAGACGGTATGTACGCGTCGTATAATGAGTGGTTTGTTTCTCTAGATTGGTAAACTGCTCGGTGAATCGAAGAACATCATCAAAACTGGAAATTTGCATTATCAGAACTACCTCGGGCTTCACTGTAGACGGAAAAGCAGGGTTGGTCAACGTGGAAGAATCAGGTATTGAGGACCGAAATCGGTAGTACAACACACTATGTTGATCTGGAAGATTGACTGGAGAATGCCACAATCTATTGCCTGCTCAGCTGATCCGTCAAATTCGAGCCGACCTTGGTCCAATAGAAGGATACGGTCGGCAATTTTCAAGGCAGAAGAGAGATCATGAAGGGAGGCAAATACCCCATGCCCTTGCTTCGCAAGGTCAGTAAGGAGTTTGTACACAAGATGCTGTTGGTTGACATCCAGATGTGCATCGGGCTCGTCGAATAAGATATATCCAGTTTCCCTTGCAAGCGTGAGTGCAAGATAGACTCTTTGAAGGTATCCTCCGCTAAGTTGACCCAGGGGCTTGTTCAGTATTTCTTCGATTTGCATATGTTCAACCGCTCTGTCGATTGCAGCTTGGTCGTCCCTTGACAGCTCTCGAATAAACCCTTGATAAGGGTATCTGCTATGCGCAAGCAATGTCTTTGTATCCATGTCAGGAATATCATGGTGTTGATCATGGTAAGCTACACATTTTGCCCATTCCTTTTTCTGAAAGAGCCTCTGATTTTTTCCATCCAATACAAGGTTTCCTTCTAGGGGAAGAAGTAATCTGGATAGAGTCTTCAGGAGTGTCGATTTCCCACTTCCGTGTTTACCTAACAACACGGTCCATTCTCCTGGATGTAAGGAAAAATTCAAGGCTTGCAGTATAGGATCTGTTGCATAGCCG
>QJZS01000208.1 GCA_003247345.1 Spirochaetales bacterium | reverse complement strand
TCGTTGCAGACACTTCCATAGTGCCAGAAGGAAGCTCAGTAGGCATGTCATATGCTAGCGCCATGGTTGCCTCCGACTTTAAACGTGCCGTATATACACTGGCAGACACACTGTTTTCACTGATGGAAACAGGCTTTCCTACATGCATGGAAGTACTTTGTGCATAAAGCAGCGCTTTTGCATAGGCATCAGCAATTGCTTGAGCTCGTGCTTGGCTCAGGGCTTCGTCTTTGTTTTCCCTATCCATCTGGACAGAATTGAGATAAATCCCGGTAACTTTACCCATCTGATCAATCATGAGTCCCAAGGAATCCAAGTTCCGTACGGTGACTGTCAAACTCTGGCTTGCCGTCTGGCCTTCAAGAATCTGCTGGCCATCAATCCACTTGTAACTCGGTCTCAGATTGAGGGATGTGGTTTTAATATCATCCTCTCCTACCCCGTAGCTTTTGATAACCTCCAACAGCTGAGCCAATTTTGTATTGGCAAGCTGTTGGGCTTCACTGGTTGTCTCGCCTTTTTCGCTGACCTGGATTGAGAAAGTAGCAATATCAGGGGCAAGTGTAATACTCGAAGTCCCGCTGACTTCAATGGTCCGTACCAAATCCTTGTCTGTTACACATGAAGAAAACAACATCATGAGCGATAATCCCAATAACAGTGCAATGATTCGTGTACGTTTCATAATGAATTACTCCTTGATAATGGTATCAATCAATTCCGGGCGATTCTCGGCAAGGCGAAGGAAAAATCCTAGGGCGATCATCATGATCCCATTGTCATACTCACCGGTGCCCATCTGCTGAACAACGCTCTTCACAGGAAGTGACAAAACGTCCAATTGTTCATTGGGATCAAGCTCTTGTTCGCTGGTATGACTATTTTCCTCTACCAAGAAAAAATAGGAACGATTATTCATGAAAGCAGAGTTCGGGCTTACGTTTCCCAAAGCCGTTACTCTGCCTCCCTCCAACCCTGTTTCCTCTTTCAGTTCTCTCAGGGCAGCAGCAAGTGGCTCTTCGCCCCTCTCGATTACTCCAGCAGGGAACTCGCGAGTTACCGTACCAGACCCATGTCGGAACTGTTGTACCATGATTACACGGGGAACCCCGTTCTCATCACGGTACCAAGGAATGACAGTAACCCAATTGGGACTATCAATTTCGATAAACTTTGACGTCCGTCCATCAGTACTTGTCCTCTGAATTGTACAGACATCAAAGATAGGACCTTCGAATACTTTCTGGCGTTCACCTGATTCCCAGATTAAATGTTTAGTGTCTTTGCCACCTTCACCATTTGCAAACGGGTTGAACATACCTTACTCTCCTTTTTTCGAAGAACAATTGCTGCTGCAGGTTGCACAAGAAGAGGGAGCACAGGAAGAAGTACCTGCAAAATCAGTATCACGATGTGATGAGACTGCAGTCCCGCTATTGATGAGCTGGGCTATCGCTTTAATGGCAGAGGAAGATGGGCTTGCCGGTTGTAGGCTCAGATAGCTCTTCCCCGCATCTTCGGCTTCCATGAGAGGAACTTCCAAAGGAATTCTTCCAAGGAACGGTACATTCATTTGTTCACACATCTGCTTGCCGCCACCCATTCCAAAGATTGGAATCTCCGTAGCACAATGAGGACAAATAAGTCCACTCATATTCTCTACTACGCCCAAGATAGCAACACCCATTTTCCTTGAGAAGTTTACGCTTCTTCTGGCATCAAGGATTGCAACCTGCTGGGGGGTTGTTACGATGACGGTTCCAGTAAGCTCAGGAATTGTCTGGCAGACAGAAAGCTGCTCATCACCGGTCCCCGGAGGCGAGTCGATCAAAAGGTAATCCAGCTCTCCCCAATCGGCCTGAGCAAGGAACTGACGAATTGCTGCTGTTTTCATAGGACCACGCCATACGATCGGGCTATCTGGATCGGGAATGGCAAAAGCCAGACTCATAACTTTCAAACCGGGCCTTGCTTCTACCGGAAAGAAAGTATTTCCCCCATCTTCAGTAGTAAGAATGCCAGCTTCACATCCAAGCATCTTTGCCACATTCGGTCCATGCAGATCGGTGTCCAGAACACCTACTGTACAACCACTGTCTACCAATGCATTGGCGAGGTTCACGGTGACGGTGGTCTTTCCGACTCCACCCTTTCCACTCATGATTAAAATCTTTCTACCTATTTTATCCATATGTTCACGGATTGCCTTGTCTTCAGCAATTCGTTGTGCAAAATCCATTCCTTCGGCCATAACTATTCATATCTCCTTGGTTTCATAACCACTGTGTACCTTACTTCAAAGAATAAAAACAGACAAGGTTAGAAGTTTTTACACAGCTTTAATGACATATTCTATAAAAAACTACTCATATAATTGTATACAGGCAAATCAAAACTGTCAGACAAGTAGTAATTTTTCGATATTTTTTTTGCCTGTAATTTTTAGCTATGACAAATTCCACAAAGCATTTATCGTGCATTTACTTGAAACGCGCCCTACGATTCCTATATACTGCAAAAAGTGTGTTATCCATAGCCTTCGGCTGTGGTCACGATAAACCTTATTAGGAGTTCGTATGGTATTCTTAGCGCAACTACCGAAAGAGCAACTTGTTACCCAGTTGCAGAATGGAGTCATCCTCATGGTTCTGGGTATTGCTACGGTGTTTGTGTTTCTTACGTTACTCGTATTTCTGACCAAAGGGATGAGTGCTCTTGTCAGAAAACTTGCACCAGAGAAACCCAAAGCCGTTGTGAGCAGTCCCGCAGCTGTCAGCACCTCTGCAGCCTCTGCCAGTGAGGCAGATATTGCAGCAGCGATTGTAGCAGCATTCGCCAAGTCTAAAGAATAAGAAAAGCCTGGAGGATCACCCCAAATGAAAAAACAAGTTAAGTTCATGTGCACCGCATTCCGTGACGGTTTCCAATCCGTTTATGGCGCGCGTGTTTTCACCAAGGATTTCATGCCTGCCGTAGCAGCAGCAAAAGAGGCTGGAATCAATCACTTCGAAGCTGGCGGTGGTGCACGCTTCCAATCATTGTACTTCTACACCAATGAAGATGCATTTGAAATGATGGACGAATTCCGCAAGGTTGCCGGACCAGATGCAGATTTGCAGACCCTTTCCAGAGGTGTCAACGTTGTAGGCCTCGACTCACAGCCAAGAGATGTCATCGACCTGCATGCAAAACTCTTCAAGAAACATGGTATTTCCACCATTCGTAACTTCGACGCACTCAATGACGTAAACAACCTCATTGACAGCGGAAAGTCGATCGTTGATGCAGGACTTCGCCACGAAGTTGTAGTTACCATGATGAGTCTCTCCGAGAATATTCCTGGAGCTCACGATCCCGACTTCTATGAAGCTACCTTGAAGAAGATTCTTGATGCTGGAATTGAATACCATTCCGTATGTTTCAAGGACGCAAGTGGTACTTCCACTCCTCAGTATGTTTATGAGACCATCAAGCGTGCACGCAAGTTGCTCGGCAAGGACATGAACATCGTATTCCACAGCCATGACACCGCTGGTGTTTCCATTCAGCAGTACATGAGCGCAATTGAAGCTGGTGCAAACCAGGTAGACCTTTCAATGAGTCCTGTTTCCGGTGGTACCTGTCAGCCTGACATCATCACCATGTGGCATGCACTTCGCTATACCGATTACGACTTGGGAATCGACATCAAGAAGATTCGTGAAGCTGAGTCCGTATTCAAGGATTGCATGAAAGACTACATCATTCCCCCAGAAGCTATGACTGTTAACCCTGAGATTCCATTCTCACCTCTTCCAGGTGGAGCTCTTACTGCAAACACCCAGATGTTGCGTGACAACAACCTGATGGACAAGTACCCTGCCATTGTTGAAGCTATGGCTGAGACTGTTGCAAAGGGTGGTTTCGGAACCTCTGTTACTCCTGTTTCCCAGTTCTACTTCCAGCAGGCTTTCAACAACGTTATGTTCGGACCTTGGAAGAAGATTGCAGAAGGCTACGGCAAGATGGTCCTTGGCTATTTCGGCAAGACCCCAACCGAACCAGATGCAGAAGTCGTAAAGGTTGCTGCTGAGCAACTTAAAATGGAACCTACCACAGAGAAAGCTGTTGACATCAACGATGCAGACCCCAACAAGGGTGTTGCAGTTGCAAAGGCTATGCTCGAGAAGGAAGGACTTCCTATTACTGACGAGAATGTTTTCATTGCTGCCTCCTGTAAGGAAAAGGGTATCCTTTACCTCACCGGCAAAGCTCAGGTCAACGGAATCAGAAAGATTGACCATGAAGAAGAAGCAGCCAAGAAGAAGGGTGAATACACCGTTACTGTCAATGGTAAGGCTTACGGCGTCAAGCTTGGTAAGAAGAGTGCTACCGTTAATGGAGCCGACTACCCACTCGATGTGGCATTCGGTATTGACGAGAAAGCAATCGAAGCAACCAAGGGTGCTGTTTCCGAAGCTCCTGCAGCTTCTGCTGGTGCCGCTACCGGTAGTCACGAAGCTGTATCCGTAAACGCTCCAATGCCTGGCTTGATCCTCCGCATAGAGGTTAAGGAAGGCCAGAAGGTTACCAAGAATCAGGTAGTTCTGATCATGGAAGCCATGAAAATGGAGAACGAGATTTATGCACCTTGTGATGGCGTGATCACCAAGATTGCCGTCAGCCAGGGCCAGCAGATGCAGAGCGATGACGAATTGCTCGTAATCAGTTAAAGGAGTCACCCGAATGATTGGTTCTTCGTTTAATCAGCTCTGGCAGTCCACTGGACTGTACGGATTCATGGGGATGGTAGAAGGCTTCGGTATCGGTAACCTTATCATGATACTCGTTGGCTTTGTCCTCCTCTACCTTGCCATCAAGAAAGGCTTCGAGCCCTTGTTGCTGGTAACTATTGGTTTTGGTTGTATCCTTTCGAACATTCCAATGGGATATATCGCTGGTGTCGATCCAAGTACGGGTGATGCAGGCTTTATCAAATTGTTGTTTGACATGGGTATTGCCAGTGGACTCTTCCCGATCTTGATCTTCATGGGTGTTGGTGCCATGACAGACTTTGGACCGCTTATTGCGAACCCAAAGACCCTGTTGCTTGGTGCAGCTGCTCAGGCAGGTATCTTCGTTGCTTTGCTAGGCGCTCTTGCTTTGAGCTTCATCCCTGGCATCAGCTTCGACTTGTTTGCCGCAGGCTCAATCGGAATCATCGGTGGTGCTGACGGCCCGACGGCTATCTATGTTACCAGCCGCTTGGCTCCAGATTTGTTGGGTCCCATCGCTGTAGCTGCTTACAGTTACATGGCTTTGGTTCCCATCATCCAGCCCCCGATCATGACCGCTCTCACCACAAAGCAAGAGAGAATGATCAGAATGCAGCAGCTCAGACCGGTTTCCAAATTGGAAAAGATTCTTTTCCCGATTACCGTTTTGACAACCTGTGCAATTCTGCTTCCCTCTGCAACTCCTCTCATCGGTTCGCTGATGTTTGGTAACTTGGCTAAGGAATGTGGTGTTGTTAACCGTCTTTCCGATACCATGCAGAATGCATTGATGAACATCGTTACGATTTTCCTCGGTCTCTCTGTTGGTTCCAAGATGGAAGCTTCCCACTTCTTGAACCTGAACACCTTGGGTATTCTGGTACTTGGTATGATCGCATTCTCCATCGGTACAGCCGCTGGTGTTTTGATCGCCAAGTTGATGAACAAACTTGATCCCAAGCACCCAGTTAATCCGTTAATCGGAAGCGCAGGTGTTTCCGCTGTTCCTATGGCAGCACGTGTTTCAAGTAAAGTTGGTCAGCAATCCGATCCCCAGAACTTCCTGCTCATGCATGCCATGGGTCCGAACGTTGCGGGTGTTATCGGTTCTGCAGTAGCAGCTGGTGTACTCCTCGCTGTTATTCCATTCATGGCTGGTTGATAAAACAATTGCTAATATGGGCTCGTCAGAAATGGCGAGCCTTTCTTTTTGGCCTTTCCTTCAAGACAGCTCTACGCTATAGTAAAGGTCATGTGGATCATTATCATACTTCTCATCCTGCTATTTATCCTTTGGAATGGTACTCTATTTGGGTATCGGGATAGAAATACGCAAAAATTAACCGTCGATGAATCCCAGGTCTGTTGCGAACAAGCAAAAAGCATCATATACAAGAAAGAATCGAACAATCGTGCAATCCTTCTGGTTCACGGATTCCCCTCTACCCCTTCGGTCTATCACTACAGTGCAAAACGCTTTGCCGAAGCAGGACTTGATGTATATGCTCCTTTGATGCCTGGTTTCGGCACAGACCCGAAATCTTTTGCCAATACCACATTCACCCAATGGTTTTCCTATATGTGTTCCTACTACGAAAATTTGAGAGCCCAATACGACACCCTATACATATTGGGTATCAGCATGGGTGGCATGATAACACTCAAGCTTGGAGAAACGTACTGCAATACAGAGAAAGCACCGGATAAGATGGTAAGTATTGCCGCCCCTGTGGTCTACAACAGTATCAGAGAAGGGATTTTTACTGATAAGAGAATGTATCTAGCAAGAACCCTTTCTCTGTTTGTTCCTGCAATTGGAGCTCGTATTATTGAGGGAGATAGCAAGGGTGAGGACGGTTCTGAGTACTGGTATGGATATGGAGGGTTGTTTCTCCGTCCGGGCTTGAGTTTGGTACATGCCATGAAAGATGTACGCAAATCCCTGGGAAAAATAACTTGCCCTCTTTTCAGTATCCATGATATCAATGACAGGACAGTACCGTTCAAGAATTTGAAGATTATCCAAAAAGAAAACCAGAGTTGTGACTTTCATACGTTGGAAACTGAGATGGGCCCTTATAAGCATAGCCACCACGCGCTTTTGCTCTATAGATCCATCCAAGAATCCCTGACCGATACCATACTTTCATTCTTGTCAGAAAAGGAGAACGCCAAAGATGCCAAAACGTGAGGATTACCTAAGTTGGGACGAGTACTTCATGGGAGTAGCTGTCCTCTCTTCCATGAGAAGCAAGGATCCTAGTACGCAAGTAGGAGCTTGTATCGTAAACGAAGACCGTAAAATAGTCGGCGTCGGCTACAATGGTTTTCCCATTGGAATGGACGATGATGAACTCCCTTGGGAACGGGAGGGAGCTTGGCTCGATACAAAATACCCGTATGTCTGTCATGCCGAACTTAATGCAATCCTTAATTCGATCAGCAGCAATCTGAAAGGTTGTACTATTTATGTAGGACTGTTCCCTTGCAATGAATGTGCAAAAGCCATCATTCAGTCAGGGATTAAAACAGTAATTTATCTCTCTGATAAATACAGTGAAGCTGACAACACCAAGGCATCCAAAATGATGTTTGATAAAAGCGGTGTGGCGTATCGCCAACTCAAACCCAAGCATCCTTCCTTTTTGGTTAACATGGTATGAAAATACTCTCTGTCTGCCTCAATCCAACCTTTCAGGTGACGATGCGCTTCTCTTCCTTTGCAATGGGAGAAGTCAATCGCGCAAGCGAGCAGTACCTTGACGCTTCCGGCAAGGGAATGAACTGTGCCCGTATTGCAAGCCAACTTGGAGAACAAAGCATTCTGCTCACCCATTTAGGGGGTCCCAGACTCCAGGAAATGATTGATCTATGCAATAAGGACAAGGTAGAAGTATTATGGGCAGATAGCCACAGTGACATGCGTACCTGTACCACGATTCTTAGTGATGAATACACGACAGAACTGGTGCAAGAACCCGTAGCGGTCAAACCGGGCACAGAAGAGCCGCTTCGCGAATTATTCCATACATCCATCGGCAACTGTGATGCACTTGTTATTCTGGGAACCAGAGCACCGGGCTACAGCCAAGAACTGTATGCAGACTTTGTAAAAGAAGCAAAACGACAAAATAAATTTGTACTTCTCGATATCAAGGGAGAGGACCTGAAGCAATGCCTGGTTCACAAACCGGACGTTGTGAAGATCAACCTGAGCGAGGCCGTACAAACCTTTCTGGACGTAAAGCTCGGAGAACAGGAAGATGCGGAAAAACTGAAAGCTACCATGCATCAAATGTTAGAGGGATTGCATAAGCAATACGGTACGACTTTTGTACTTTCCCATGGGTCGAAAGACATCTGGGTACAGGACGAAACGTTCTTTACCATCGATGTACAGCCCATCAAAGCGGTGAATACCATAGGTTGCGGAGATGCCCTCAGTGCAGCCCTGACAATCGAATTGCTGAAAGGTGCAAAATTGCAACAAGCAATAAAAGCTGCAACAAAAGTTGCAACAAAGAACGCAAAAACTATACACCCAGGAAGCATTGTCTAAAGTTTTGAGCCAACCTACTGATGCACTAAGAATTTCTTATCTTTTGGTATCGCTAAAATTGCAACAAATTTTAACAACTTTCCTATTTATTTATAGATAATTTTCAGTAATATC
>QJZS01000021.1 GCA_003247345.1 Spirochaetales bacterium | reverse complement strand
ATTTTTCTTATAGTAAATTTACAAATTATTTCATAAAAAAAGCCTCTCCCTTAACAGGAAGAGGAATCAAGTCCGGAAAAATTCAAATCCGGTCGAAGTTGCTCGGCACCATCCAGAAAAACCGGCTTACAACTTTCAAGCGGATGATTCACAATGACCAGCATTCGAATGACACGTTCAAGCATTCCTTCGATTTCAAGTTCTTGCATACAAAATAATGGAGTTTGTGAACAATAACCAGCTTTTCTCAGTCCTGTAGCAGGATTCTTAGTTTTCAAGTCACTAGTTTGGGTGATCAAAAGACAGGCAACTTCACTTTCTTCAATTGCATTTGTTTTCAACAATTGCTTGTACAACTTTGCAGATGCCTGTTCGATGAGTGTGCCTTCGTCTGAAGAAACACAAATTGCACCCCTAATGGCACATATGTTCGGTAAATCCATGAAAATACTCCTCGTTATCCAATAACTACACCCTTGGTGATAATATGTTCCAAAAGGGCAACAATAAGACTCAGCAAAAATACGGCAATCATCCTCATCAAGGTCATCAGTACGGAAGACAAGGGAAAAACCCTATCATTTACCCATACCAACAGAGAGAAGACAAGAATCCAAGAACCGAACAACAAACTGGTCCAACTGATCAAATTCAGAAAAAAACGTAATAGTTGCACAAAACTTTCATTGACCGTAAAAAAACTACTGGCAATGTATAACAAAAAGAAGAACACGTACAAGAGGAGCGTATATGTATGTACCCTACTGGAGAACGCCAGCAAACGTCGTGTCTGCAACATACGTCGATGGTATCATCTATATAAGCTTGTCTGCAACCGGAAAACAGACAAAGAGCGCATCACCAGTTACGTGGACGTTCAAAGTTGTCCCCACCACTCTGTTAGACAAGGAAAGATTTGCCATAGTCAAAGGATAATCAACTAATGGCCATTGTAATTGTTTTGCTGTTACCTGAACTTTTCCACACATCGTCGAAGGGAAGAAACTCACGGTAGCTGAGTCAGTCACATGTTCAAATGTATAATCGTTTGGTACCAGATAAAGATGTTCATAGGCGGTAAACCAAGCAACCGGAGGTCCAAATGTTTCGAACAAACTGAAAGTGGAAAAAAGATGATCCATCCTAAAACCACCGCCACCTATCAAAATATAGGAAGAAAACCCAAGTGCTTTTGCTTTGCGAAGCGCCAAGGCCGTATCGCTATCATCCTTGTCTCTGCTACTTGTTTCGTGCTTTAAGTTTTGAATTTCTGAAATCATCGTGGTGGAATCAAAATCCCCTAGACACAAATCCACTTTATAGCCCAAGGCTTTTGCTACTTCGTATCCGCTGTCGGCAGCAATTACAATATCCTCGGGATCCTGTAACTTTACAGGCAATTCACAGGGAGCACCACCACCTGTAAATATTATAGCTTTACTCATATTTTCTCACTTTATATTGCGGATTTAGAAGATTTATCATATTATATTACTACAATCATAAAAGAAAGAGGAATCCACATGCCCGACATATCTCAGTATCTTTCCCAAGTTGCGCTCAAGCGTGCAGATATCATGATCCCCAAGAAAGACCTAGATCTTACCAAATGGGCCGTTGTAGCTTGCGACCAGTATACCTCGGAACCCGAATATTGGGAACAGGTTCAACAGTATGTTGCCGATCAACCTTCCACTTTGCACCTTATTTATCCAGAGGTGTATCTTGAAGAGTCAGATCCCCAAAAAAGAATTGCTGATATTAATACCGCGATGAAACAGTATTTGGATGCTCAGCTCTTTACCGTATATAAGGACTCCTTTTTTCTCATCCACAGAACCACGCCGAACAGCAAAGATGGACGTTGGGGACTTTTGGTTACTTTGGATCTTGAAGCCTACAGCTATGCCCCTGACTCCAGAAGTCTGATCAGAGCTACAGAAGGTACAATACTCAGTCGTATCCCACCAAGAAAAGCAATTCGCAAGAATGCCCCTCTGGAACTACCCCATATCATGGTTCTCATTAATGACGAGAAACGTTCGGTAATTGAACCCTTGGCATTAAAGAAGAATTCATTGCAACTCGCATATGATACAGAACTTATGGCTAATGGCGGCCATCTTAAAGCTTGGGTTGTCTCAAGTGATGATGATATGCTGACTATTGCAAAATCACTAAAATCCATGCTTGCATCTCTTCCTTCTGATAATCCCCTTCTTTACGCCATGGGGGATGGAAACCACAGCCTTGCCACCGCAAAAAGTTGTTGGATGGATATCAGGGAAACTTTGACAGAGGAAGAGAGGGAGAATCATCCTGCTAGATGGGCTTTGGTTGAATTGGAAAATATTTTTGACCCAGGTTTGGAATTTGAACCGATTCACCGTGTCCTCTTTAACGTAAACAAAGAAACCTTTGATCTTGAAATCGAAAAAGTATGTTCTTCTTTTGCCTGTGAAAAGGTTGCCGACCTTAACTCCCTAGATATGATGATTAACGAAGTCGATGGCTCTCAGAAGTTTGGGTATTGTGACAAGGAAGGATTCGTGCTTTATCGGCTGGAAGATGCAAAAGCCTCCATAGCAGCTGGAACATTGCAGATGGTTATCGATTCCCTGCTTGAGCAGAAAAAGGCGACCGTAGATTATATCCATGGAAAAGAAGTAACCTCAAACCTTGGACGTAAGGCCGGAAACTTAGGCTTGATTCTTCCTGAAGTTTCCAAAGAGACTTTCTTCGAATCTATTATTAAAGATAATGCCCTACCTAGGAAAACATTCTCCATGGGTGAGGCACATGAAAAGCGCTATTATATGGAAGCAAGAAGAATCCAGCGCTAAGGTAGCAGAGCTGAGGCATCATAAGCCCCGCATCGAATCAAGGTGTATGGAACAGTTGTGCAGTCGATCATGGTAGACGGAGTATCTCTTTGTCGATCCGGATCAATCACAATTGCATGCACCTTTTCTTTATACATGTAGATGATATCCATGACATTGGTAATGGAAAATCCATCCGTATTTACAGCAGTCGAATATATAGGCGTTCCCAGTGCTTCAAGAATTTCTTGAATAAAAGGGTCGTCAGGCACTCGAATTGCACTACTTCCACTGCCGTCCTTATTTGGTAAAATACAGGTCAGAGCACACGGCCAATGCCCCAATAAAGCGGGAGGGACCTCACAGAGTTTTTGTGCTTGTTCCAAAGTAGCGAGTACATTGAATTGTTGTTGGCCTACCTGATGCTTTATCTTACGCAGTAATTCTAAAGTCGTGCCAATCTTACCGCTTAAACCATAGATGGTATCGCATGGAAGAATCATCAATTGATCATTTCTCAATAACTCTACCGAGTACTCTATCGTCCCCGGTTGAGATTTATAGAATAGTTGGGCTTCCTCACCTGTGTTGTACATACCTATCTCCCCGTCTTTTTCCTATCCATCCATACCATACTGAGATAATCAAGGCAATACCCAAAGAGATACAGGCAATATATATTGTACGTATTCCACTAAAAATTTTCTGATTATTCGTTGTTACAGAGACTTGCGGTACGTCAGATGACATATCCTGATCATCCATTGAGAAGTAATAAACCTGCTCACCTTCGCTTTGATACCCATATTTAAAGGCTGCATCTTTGAGTGCATCGACTTTGGTAGCCTCTTCTCTTTGCTGTTTCAAAGAATCAACCTGTAAAGAGAGAGAACTCTGTTCATACGTCAGTCTCGCAATTTCTTTTCGAAGTGCCCGGTTGTGTAAATATCCACCCTCTCCAACAACTGCCAGAAGGATGGAAAACGTAAAACCTAAGCTTAAAGCGAATACTATGGGGATTTTTCTTGTCATGCCATCCTTCAATCTCTATAATAAGTATGATACTATACGTCAAGTATACGTGTAAAGTTTGTATGGAGGTGGTGATGTCTGAACACAAACACTATGGACGGCAAATTTTCCTAAGCCTATTTTTAACTGTTTTCATCCTTTTAGCCGGCCTTTACGCTGCCTCGAGATACTTGCTTCCGTTATATGACATAAATCAAGAACAAATATATGACATTTTAGTCAAACTGTTCCCCATACTCTTAGGTCTTGTCATGATTGAGGTTGGGGTTATGATCGCTCGTCGTCGTGACGAAGAATATGCAGATCAAGTGGACAAACTGCCACCCAATGCCTACGATAAGCCTTTTTATACAATGCCTGGCGATGATCCATCACATTTACACAGCGATGAATTGGTATATACCCAACAGCCCGTCTACAAGCAAGAGCCCGTTCAACAGGCTGAACAGGTGGTTCCAACACAACAAGACGCTGTCGAACAAATCATCACGCCTGTGGTTGAACAGGTAGCACCGGTTGCCGCTCCTGAAGTAAAACAAGCACCTCCTGTCGTAATCCAAGAGGAAGAAGCTGTTGTACAGCCTGAAGTAGAAATGACGATGTACAAGACTGATTTTGATTCAATCCTTGAAACTGAGTTGGAGAACTCAAAGGAAATGGATTATGATCTCACCCTTGTCCTGATTGAAGTCACAGAAGGCCCGGTAACACAGATTGCAAACAAAATGATAATGCTCAGCGGCGAACTTGCTTACAGTTTCACCTTGGAAGACAACAAGATTGCCATGGTCCTGCCCTTCTACAATTCGGATGAAGCAAAGACTTTCACCCTTTCCATCATCGAGAGTTGCCAAAAAGAGTTCTCCGGTGCTGCCTTGCAGATTGGTTTTGCCTCCCGTGCATCAAGGCTTGTGGACAAGGAACAACTACTCCACGAAGCCCAGAATGCTTGCAGCCATTACGAAGAGGATTAATTAGTCTTTCAAAGGAATATCAAAACTCATTCCGTCTTTTGCAAGAATCGTATTTTCAAAAATATGCTTTGCATCTTTGAGCAGATATTTAAGTTCCCAATCTCCGTAGCGAGGACTGTAGTGAAAAAGCCCTAATTGCTTAACATTGGCGTCCTTTGCAATTTGAGCTGCCTGAGCGGCAGTCATATGCTTTTTCTCAAATGCTGTATCGGCCATATCCGCACCAAACATACCTTCACATAAAAACAAATCACTATCAGAGACTTCACTTGCTATGGTCGGCAGATACAAAGAATCTGTTACATAACTGAATTTTCTTCCAGATCTATGTTCCCCCATAACCATGCTGCTGGTAATGACCCTGCCATCCTCAAGTGTGACCTCTCCACCCTTTTGCAACTTTCCCCACATCGGGCCCATGGGAATACCGAGCTCTCGTGCTTTGTCTGGATGGAATTCCCCAGGTCTATCCTTTTCCTGCATCACATATCCAACACAAGGCTTGGTATGACTGAGTTTGATTGCGCGTACCGTAAAGTCGTCAGTCTCCATGATTACTCCTGGTTCTGCAACTTTCACAATGATTTCATAATTTATGTACATATCAAGGATACGTCTATTTGCATCAACATATTCTTTAAGTTTGCTTGGTCCATAAATAGTCAAAGGCTCATCACGATCAACTTGGCTGGATAGCATCAGAATCCCCGGCAAACCTGTTACATGGTCGGCATGAATGTGACTGATAAAAATAGAATTGATTTTCTTCCACTTAAGATTAAGCATCTTCAGAGAAACTTGCGTTCCTTCTCCACAATCAAAAAGGAACAGTTCCCCGTCTCGACGAACCATGGCACTAGTAAGAAACCTATTAGGGAGGGGCATCATGCCACTTGTCCCGAGTACGAACACTTCAAAATTCATGAAATCAGTATACCTAAAAACTTGAGTTATTCAAAGTATGTACAACTGATAGGATCAATTCTTATGACCCTTCTCAAACTAATTTGTACAGATACGATGCTGACTGCCATTAAAACAAGCACAATGGTTAATATATCAGTAAGAGGATACACCACAGAGAAATCCAAAAGGTAATAAGAAAGAGCTGGAAATGATTTGGAAGCAATGAAGGAGAGCAATGGGGATAAATTTGCTGCCAAAAACAAACCCAACAAAGTCCCCACACACACAGAAACAAAGGTAACCAACATTACCGTATAAAAATAGACGCTTTTTATTACTTTATGGCGACTCCCCAAAAGAAGCAACATTGCAATCTGGCGTTTATCGTCCTCGACCAATTCTCTGCTCAACTCACTGATAAAATATCCGCAAAGCATTGCCACCACTACCATAACACCCAGCACAGCCTGCCTGCTGGTATTTAAGTTTGTCGAGACGGTATAATTCTCTTGGTCCCAAGTGGTTACAGAATACCCTTCGTTGATATACTCCGCTTTTACAGCATCCAATTCAGAAAGATCAACCAATACTTCCCAATAGGAATCTTGTTCTCCTTTGAACAGTCGATCCATCAACTCATAATCACAAAAAGCCAGATTAGCATCCAATTCCTTGTATCCGGAATCATATAAACTTCCAACCACACATAACTGGGGTCGTATTCCTTCATCACTAACAAGCATCAATGCAATACGATCCCCAACTGCTACTTGCAGTTCATCGGCAATCGTAGTACTGAGTGTAACTTTTGCAAGTGTAGAAGTGGTATCGGCATTGCCTGTCTGCATGGTAATTTGAGACAATCGCAGTGTGTTGAAATAAGAATCATTCACCCCTTTGAGTTTCACCATCTTATTCCCCTGAGGGCTGTAGATCAAAGCGTAGCTTTGTGCCACCGCTTGAATATCGAGCACACCACTAAGGAAAGCAGGAGAATCCATCCCGTCTCCATGCACCTGCAAATGGCCGTTCCCCAACAAAGCATACTTATCAGCGATGCCTCGGCTCATGGAAACAACAAAAATCTGCGCAAATACCAATGCTCCTACTACCAAGCTGATCAAGAGGATATTGAAGAGTATTCGCTTTTTTGCGGCTTTGCTTCCGTGGTACCCGAATTTACGGGAGATCAGCAGGCCGCGTAATGTTTGCTTCAAGAGCGGACCTCCACGTGTCGGTTATGGAGGCGGTATATAAGATTGCATCTACCAGCAAAATTAAGATTATGCGTGATAAGCATCAAAGCAACTTCCCTATCTTCCACCAGTGAAAACAAGAGATCCTCAACGAGTTGTGCATTGTGCTCATCAAGTGAGCCGGTTGGTTCATCAGCGAAAATCACAGAGGGTTCGTTGACTAAGGCTCTGGCAATTGCAACTCGTTGTCTCTCTCCACCAGATAGTTGATCACTCTTATGGTCTAAACGATCACCAAGCCCAACTAATTTGAGCATATCCAATGCTTTCTTCAAAGCAACGTGTTCACTGGATTGGGCAATCATTGCTGAAATTTTTACATTCTCCAGAGCAGTGAAATCATCAAGAAGCAAACTATTTTGAAATATGAATCCCATCGAACGGCTTCTGAGCCGACTGCGCTGTTCATCATTCATACCAGGAAGATCTTTTCCTTCAAATTTGATGTTTCCAGTATCTGCAGATAACAATCCTGCGCTGATTTGAAGCAATGTTGATTTACCACTTCCACTTTGTCCTGTTATGGCAGTGCTGGTTGCTCGTTGAATGGAAAGACTAACATCTTCAAGAATCTGGATGGGCTCTCCCCCCTGCCCTGTGGCAGGAAAACTTTTACTAACATGATCCAGATTTAGAACATCAACTGATTTCATCATGTGCAAACATCTCCATGATATCGGCTTTCAAAATACGATGAGTTCCCATGAAGGAAGCTATCAAGCTGAAAGCAACAATGGTAAAAAATAATAATAAAAGTTCTTGGAATCTGATCTGCAAGATCAGATGAACTCCTATCGATTGGTACATATACTGAGAAATGCTCGGATACAAAGCAATTCCAAGATAAGAAAGGAGAACCCCTCCCAAACAGCCAATACATGCAACAAGTGCAGCTTGAAGAACAAACAACAGCTGTACTTTTGATTTTGTCAGGCCAATTGACCTAAGCATTGCCATTTCTGATTGTTTTGCAAGCAGTAAACGGCGGGAACTGTTTCTTATGTGTACCAAAATAACAAGAATCATTAAGAACAGCATAAATCCCATCATTTTTTGCTCAAGTTCCATGGCACTGTAAAGTGATGCATTTACATCCATCCATGTCAGAACGTCAGCATATCCGAGTTCTTGTATTTGCTTCTTTACCGATACAACATCCGCATCTGTAAATACCCCAATTTTCAAATCAGCATCGTTTTGCAAAGACAGAAGTGTTGGAACATCGCTCAGGAATGTTGATTGATCGAAATCATAACTTGAAGTGTAGTAGATTGCTCCCACTTTCAGGTCTCTTTTTGAAGGGACGACGGTGGCCACCCGCCCTTTCTTAAGGAACGTGAGTGTGGCTGTATCATCGATGTGTATTGAACGAGTGTTTGAATAAGAAGATGCAATTTCACCATTTTGGAACAAATATCCACGGTAGCTGTTCAATTGTGCTAGTAATCGGCCCTCTGCTTCAATTCCCCTAAGACGACCTGCAACGGTCGAACCTTCAGAATTCTGGGCTATTACCGGGAGATCGGCATAGACAAATGCATTTTGCACTACATCAAGAGCTTCAATCTTTTGGGCAACTGATTCAGCAGCCGCCAAATCGACAGAGCCGAGATCTAATTGCAGATCAAATGATTCAAAAGTTCTGATATCTTCAAATTGATTTCTTTGCAGAGCTTGCATAAAGGAAAGAACAGCTACGATCGCAAATAAACACAAGGCTAAACCTATGGCAATGCGGATACTGGTTCCCCTGTGCCTATTCTGTTTTGAAAAGGCATAGCGGCTTGCCAAATGGAGTATCAAGCGCATTGTTATCGATATGAGATGGAAAGAATCCGCTTCCCACCTGCAGCATAGGTGATGTCGCAATAGGGCCTACCCTGACTATAGAGGGTTTGTATTCTTGTTCCATCTTCCTGAAATTTTAGAATACTGGTTGTGCGACCTGCTTCTCGTTCTTCAACCACGCTTTTCTCTCCATCGTTGTATGTGGTGTATGTTTCGTTACCATTCGTATACGTAGTGAGCTCACTTGTTATTGTACGCCCTTCATTATACTGGTATTTTGTCTGATAGGAAGGAGTTTCCAATAAAACCAACAATCCTGACGCATCATAGGATTCGGTAAGCGCTGTTCCATCAGAACGAGTCCGTTCTATTGAGAAAGCCCCTTTTTCCCCAACCACAACTTGAAGTTTCTTATCATCAGCTTCACTGGTAAAGCTTTGGCTGATGGTTGCACCAACATCCAAGGTAAGAAAGGTCTGACCGTTTGTTTGGTCGGCATAGGTAAAATAATGCTGTGTTCCTGTATCATGAAAATATCGAACAGTACTCTGTTCGCCTTGTATCGTGATTACAGCTAAAAGATTCCCATTTGATGCATCGTATGAGAACAATTCTGTCTTTTGAAGGATATCGTTCTGTAAATAATTGATACGTTGCAACCGTTGGTCCTCAGAATAGGAATATTCAAGGGTTTGTCCGTTGGTCTCTTCCTTTATGATATTACCTTTTGAAAACCATTGTCTGAGAAAAATAGTCCCGTTCTTTGATCTGGTGATAATTTTTTGATCTGCAGAGGTTGTTTCTTCCTTTTCAGTCCAGATTTCTCCATCAGGACCATAGAGTGTTTTATTATCACCATCAAGAGCCAAATGGTAACCCTGATCATCCACAAATGCCCCTCTGTCCTGGCCTATACTATCCGACTGGCGGTAGCTTGTTCCGAACAAGAGTGTAAAACTACATAGCATGGTGATCGTAATCAGGGTTCTTCTCATTTCAATTGGCTAATCCTACCAAAGTATCAAGGAATTCATCTTTGTTGAATGGCTGAACATCATCATATTTTTCTCCTGTACCTACAAAGGCTACAGGAATATGCAACTTTTCTCCGATTTGGACCAAGGCTCCACCTTTGGCCAAGCTATCGTATTTGGTAAGAATCAAACCATCAAGTTTGACCGCTTGATTGAACAAATCAGCCTGGCTTATACCATTTTGCCCAGTAGTACTGTCTATTACCAGGAATTTCTTATAGTTCTCATCCTTCACACCACGGCCTTTCACAACCTTGTCAATCTTGGAAAGCTCACGTAATAAATTTTCCTTATTATGCATTCTTCCCGCAGTATCAACCAATACAAGGTCTTCGCCTTTAGCCTGTGCTGAGGTTATGGCATCGTACACGACTGAGCCGGGGTCACTACCACTGTTCTGCCTAACAATCCTGCACCCTATTCTATTTGCATGTATTTCCAATTGGTCAATTGCTGCTGCACGGAACGTATCTGCTGCTGCAAGCAATACTTGTTGACCTTGCTTTTTATAGCGGTTGGCAAGCTTTGCAATCGTAGTAGTCTTTCCTACCCCATTAACCCCAAGGATCAAGAAAACCGTAAGCTCCCCAGATTCCAACGTCGGTTCAAAGGCTTCTACTTTTTCTGACAGCATATTCTTTACGAGTAGCTGCAAATCCTCTGTTGTCTTTGATTTTTCACTCTTTGCGCGTTTTCTCACTTCACCACTAATATCAAAAGCAAGCTTAGCGCCTAGATCACCTTCAATAAGGAAGTCTTCCAGATTCTCAAAATATGATTCGTCGAAAGTGTTTATTCCAAAAAGGGCTTTTAATCGAGTCCCAAATCCTTTTAGCATATATCGCTCCTCTTTTTTCTTCAGTTTCCAATACCCGCACTTGCTTCATAGGAGAACATCTCCATAACCAGAGCGATTGTACTTACCAAGGCCAATGAACTGGTCCCGACGACCCCAATTTGCCACAAAGGGCTATCTGTGGCATATATTTGACTTAATGCAACAGAACCAACATAGGCTTGGAACCACAGAATAGTATTTCTTAGTCTTTTATAAAAGTCCTTCTGAGCATCCTTTAGAATCGTAGGATCGCTTAGCTCACCGCTCAGTAAATGGATTGTCAAATCTCCTTTTGGAGGAGTATCCAACTGCACGACTTTCTTTTCAAAGCCATCACCAACCATAGTCACTACCAGCGGATAGATAGGTTCCAATAAAGAAATGGATAAGGAATTCCCTAAATCTTTGCCTTGCACGAACCAATTTACTTTAGAAACATCACTATGGAGGGTAATTGATTTAAACTTAATTGCATCCAAAGTAAATGATAGATGATGAATTTCATTGGCTTTTAATGACACTTTTATTTCCATAGGTTGATAGGAAGGTGCTGTCAGAGTCAGTGTGTGTTCTCCAGGAGAGAGGAACAACAAATTATTAGTCAAAGGTATTGTTTCCGAATCACTTTGCACATGCAGACCAGAAGGAAGATTTTCCAAATATACGGATGCAAGATTTCCCTTGGAAGTTGTTTGCAGAATTGCATTAGCCAATTGATCATGCAACGCCTGATAATATCCGTTCTGGACTACGGCATCCACCAGATCAATTGTTCTTTCGTTAGGAATGACCCATTGTACCTGAAACCGTTCAAAATCCTTTAGCTTCTCGGTTTTTACCAGTATCAATGCGTCATAATCATTTTGTTCTGCATACCAGGTTTGGGCTTCTTTGCTTTCTGATAATGCAGCTGCTAGATTTTCATTATACTGGACCTGCTCATACACTACATTCATTTGTCGTTCAATCGGCGGTAATTCAATCTTTTGTGTTGCGTCAGGTACAGCAGTATGGGAGGTGTACGCTTTTGCAATTTCCGACTGTGCTTGCAACAAGGAAACCTTCACTCTGGAAGTATCCAAAGCGAAGGTCTCATCATCATCTAGATAGATATTTTTCCCATAAACAGTACCGACGGACAGCACCATCTGTACAGCTGTATCCAGATTGGGAGTAGTAGCAATGATACCTACGTGATAGGTCTGTTCAGCTTCTGCGGCAAAAAGCAGAGGAGTGCTGAACACTAAAATCACAATACATATTGCTGGGGCCAAAGATTTGGCCATGCCCTACTCTCCTCCGTTATCCCATTGCAGGAAACTTTCGATTAATGGGTCGATTTCTCCATCCATTACAGCCTGGATATTACCGATGGTAGTTCCTGTCCTATGGTCTTTTACCATAGTATAGGGCTGGAATACATAGGAACGAATTTGACTTCCCCAAGTGATTTCTTTTTTCTCAATTGCATCTTTCTGATGTTCTTTCTCTTTCTCTTCACGATAATATTCGTAAAGTCGGCTCTTGAGCATCTTGAATGCAACATCCTTATTCATGACTTGGCTACGTTCGTTCTGACATTGCACAACAATGCCCGATGCGTAGTGGGTAATTCTAACCGCACTGTCAGTCTTGTTGACGTGCTGTCCGCCTGCGCCTCCGGCACGATAGGTATCCAGACGATAATCTTCTGGTTTCAGATCAATCTCGATGGTATCGTCAATAACAGGTGATGCATACACACTGGTAAAAGAAGTATGCCTTCGCTTCTGGGAATCAAAAGGACTAATTCTCACCAAACGATGAACCCCAGCTTCTCCCTTAAGATAGCCGAAACTATATTCTCCGGATACTTTGATCGTTACACTCTTGATTCCACCTTCATCTTCTTGAAGATCAAGAATCTGGCTCTTGAAACCTGTACGCTCACAATACCGAAGATACATGCGCATCAACATATTTGCCCAGTCACTGGCTTCAGTACCACCGGCACCTGCATGAATAGTCAAGAAGCAATCATTCTTGTCGAATTTTCCATCCAACAAGGTTTTAACTCGCAACTTCTGATAAACTCCTACAAGTTCATCAATCTGCTCGTTTATTTGCGCTTCTTCTTCAGGATTATCCGGCTCATCTGCATAAACATCCATCAACTCTGCCATCTCATCGATGTGGTCGATCAACTCTTTCCAAGTATTGTAGGTATCTTTTAATCCGTTGAGTTCTGAAAAAAGCTTTTGAGCCCCATTGGGGTCATCCCAGAAATTTGGTTCTAGGGTTTTGCTTTCTAAGTCTTTGATTTGTGTTGCCATCCCTTGCGGGTCAAAGACGCCTCCATACGGTATAAGCTTCTTCTTTTACTGATTCAAACTGACTTTTATTCTGGAAAAACATATAAAGACTCCTTGCGTCGATTATTTTCGTTCTACACGAAGGCCCAAGGTGAATTTCTTTTCTGCTCCACTTTCCAATTCTATCGGCCAAGAGACCATAAATTCCGTGTGTTGATAAAGATTTTCATGTCCAAGGACCGTATCAATTCCAATAGTATAATCTTCCTTAAGCAAGGTAAAGCGATTATCTGCAACCAAGGTCAATGAAGTACTATTAGGTTCATCGTAAATGCGTAACGACTTGACCTGCTGGAGAATCAATTCCTTCTCTTCCCAGATTGTATTCTTCTTATTCTCCAATTGGATGAATGTAACAGGAAGGTTGTGTGAAGCAATTGACAGTGGAATTTCACAGCCATAGATACAACTGATATCTTCTTCTCCTGTATTGGTTAGTGTAACATCAACCAATACGGTATTTTGTCGTAACTTAAAATGTTTTACAATCTGGAGCTCACCCCCAATTATGGGACTGTATCCAGTATTGCATGTTGCCTGATATTCTGTATTCCTTCTATCCAAGACTTCCAGATCATACACTTGGGAACCCATGGAAAGACAGGAATGAGCCTGTGACTTACCAAATTCATCTAAAATGAAATGTTCAGGCAAAAATATATCATTAAAAAGACGTTGTTTCTCACCTGGTTTTACCAAATGCTGATTCGCACTTTTATCACCGAATTGTGCTAACGGGCTGAAAGTATCGCCATAATTATACAAAGAAGGCAGATACGTCAGCTCTGAAAGAGAGCCACCTTTGGAATCGACGACACAGCTAAGATATTTACCTATAAATAGATATTCTAAAAGCGTATCATGATCGAAATCCAAGCAAATTGGATAACTGTAATCCTTTAGAGACGACAAAACACTGTCGGCTTCACTGATATAACGCCACAACAGTTTTCTGACAGAGGATCTCAGCATTGATGCATTCGCATCACAAAGATATACAACGCCCGTAGACATCTTTTGAATCAAAACTTCCAAACGTTTTCGTATATCTTTATCTTTTTTATAATTACGAGCGGTCTCAACTAAATTGGTATATCGACCGTAGAGATAAGCAAGGCTCTCATCTTGCACCAAAAGTTCATTGATGCCGCTTAATCCGCCTTTTATGGAATCCTGACCATACCATCCAGATTTCAAATATCCTTTTTTAGGGAGATCCATTGAGAGTTGAGCTTCTTCAATAAATGAGGTCTCATGACTGAACAACAACTCAAATAACTGTATTGTTTGTACCTCAGTTATTCCGCCCTGCAACAATTGGTCTGTATTGATCATCGCCATCACAAACTCTGGTTGCGAGTCCAGATAAGAACGTGTTTTCTCCAAAAGGTTCCCAAACCCAATCTTTTTATGGGCATAATCAGCAATAAACGTGCTGATCACATCATCAGTAGGGATAATGGAAACTGATTTCCCGAGTTCCTGCATGATGAATGGTTCAGTGAAATGCTGATCGTCAACATCGGATGAATGGAAACTTGAACTGACTATTGTGTCTATAAAGCATAGATTCGCAGTATTGATGTAGAGTGGGCTGAACACTTGCCCATAACTGAATAAAGTTTTAGACCTTTGTCCAAATCGTTTACGCAGATAGGTCGTAGTCATCTCTATCTGATTAGAACGATCTTTTGGAGAAAGAAGACTCAAAATACTCTGATTATAAGAACCAGTTAGCAATTCAAGTTTTCCACTCCTCACCAACTCAGACATCAATAACGTAACCGAAGGATGATTGATTTCCAACCATTCCAACAGTGGGATACTCCATGATAATTGCAATATTGCATTATTTGAAGAATGCAAATGCGTCAGCAAAGGCTTGCATATAGCCTCCAATGCCCGTTCGAAAACGGGCATTGGTTCAGCATTCGTAATTTGACTGTACGCACCTACTAATAATTTCATGCACTACCGCTTAATGATACACTTTGTCGGACATGCCTCAGCTGCGTCCGCAATCTGATTATGTTCAAGAGTCTGATCGAAGGAAGAAAGGAATTGGTCGACCTTACACCCGGATTCAGGATACTTGTTTTCACAGATTTTACACCCAATACAACCGACAGTACAGTATTTTCTTACCTTTCCGCCAGCTTCATGGTTGTTGCATTCTACTACATATTCGCTATCTTCATAGATCATATGCATTGCGCCGGTAGGACATACACCCACACATTTTTCACAGCTAATGCACTTTTTCTCATCAACGTTGATGTACCCATCCTTGTCTCTGGAAATTGCACCAACAGGACAAACCTTAATACATGATCCAAGATGGAGACAAGCACTCTTACATTCGACATCACCACCGAAAAGCAATGCAGCTGCATTACAATCCTGGAGACCATCGTAGTTATAGGAATTTGCAGTTAAATCTACATTTCCACGACACATAACATGTGCGACCTTACGTCTGTTATCGCCGCTCTCTTCTACTTCAGTTCCCATGATCTCAGACATTTTGACAACCAATTCAGGGCCGCCGGGGCTACACAATCCAATCGGAGCATCCCCACCTGCCACTGCGGCTGCATATGCAGAACAACCTGCAAAGCCACAAACACCACAGTTTACACCAGGCATGATTGGCTCCAAGGCGAGTGCCTTTGGATCCTTCTTGACTGCCAAGCGTTTCTCAGCATAGGAAAGACCAAATCCAAACAGGCCGCCAAGGACTGCAACAATAATTATTGCTATTACAATACTCACAACGTTCCCCCTTATACCAAATGCAAATTGGTAAGCAAAGACTTGTCAAAAGCCATAAAGGCCAATGACATCAAACTGGCAGAAATAAAAGCAATGGGGACCCCACGAAATGCTCTTCTGACAGGATGTAAGTCGAGTCGTTCGCGAATATTGCTCATTAAAACAATAGCCAAAGTAAAACCGAGACCAGCAGCAAGGCCACCAGTAAAGGCTTCCATTACATTGTATCCATTGGTAATGTTGATAATTGCAATACCCAAAACAGCACAGTTTGTAGTGATCAAGGGAAGATATATACCCAAGGCTTTATACAAAGCCGGGCTGATCTTCTGAATGACCATCTCAAGAAGCTGTACCAAACTGGCTATGACCAGAATAAAGGTCACGGTTTGCAAATATTCAAGTTTGAATGGGACAAGCAGGAAATAATAGATTGCCCATGTGATAACAGAAGCTACGGTAGTAACGAATGTTACGGAAGCTCCCATACCGATGGCATTTTCGCTGTTCTTGGAAACACCGATGAAAGGGCACATACCCAAGAACTGTGAGAAAATGAAGTTATTGATGAAAATAAAGGTTAATAATATTGCAATATAACTCATTTTATCTGTCCTTCTTACGTGAGGAGTTCCAATCGAAGAACGCCTTCAACAATCCCATGATCAACAATGCACCCGGTGCCAGGGAGAATACCCTGATTGGGTTGTCGTAGAACCAAGGAATATTGATGACACCACTGAAGCTTCCCATGGGGAACAATGTGATGGTACCAGATCCAAACAATTCACGAATCGTAGCCAAAAGGGTCAATCCTAAGGCAAATCCAACGGACATTCCAATTGCATCAAGAATACTATCTACAACAGTATTCTTACTTGCAAAGGCTTCCGCTCTTCCGAGGATGATACAGTTAACAACGATCAAAGGAAGATACACACCCAAAGAAGCATATACTGCAGGAACAAATGCATGCATTACCATCTGGATGAAAGAAACCAGAGAAGCAATAACTACAATGTATGCAGGAATATGAATTGAGGCTGGAATAAACTTACGTAAAGCTGAGATGATCATATTGCTGAACAACAAAACGAACATTACACCAGCAGACATACCAATTGCATTGGAAACCTGGGTGGAAACGCCGAGTACAGGACAAAGACCCAACATCAGCACGAAAATAGGATTATCTTTAAACAATCCTTTGGAGAGTTCTTTCATCTTACTCATTTCACACCTCCAAGGGTTTTCACATACTCGCTACCGGCTTCCAAGGATCTAGCGACTGCACCAAAGGTAATGGATGCGCCGCTGACAGCTTGAGAGTCAGCATCACTGAGCATTGATTTATTGGTTGGAATCGGCTTATCAGCTCCAGTTCCTTGGAATTTGGTCATGTAAGCAACATCGGCAGCCTTTGCACCAAGACCCGGAGTCTCACTGTTGGTCAACAACTGTGCAAACATCAACTCACCTGAAGTTTTGTAAGAAGCAACCAAGGTAAGTTCACCACCATAACCAGAACCTTTAAGACCAACAATATACCCTACTACCTTTCCATTCTCAGAAAGATCTATGGTATACGTAACATATTGGTCACCTTCTACAGCAGCTTCGGTTCCAATAGCATAACCGTTGCTGACCGCAGTAAGAGCCAATTGTCTTGCCTCGTAATCATGTTGTGCAATTACGGGTGCAGTAATGGAATTGGTCATAGCCAAGGCAAACGCACTTATCGCACAGATGGTAAGCAAAATCAAACCATATTTCAAATTCTTAGTCATGCTTTTGCCTCCTGTTTCTGCTTCTTTCTCAACTCTTTCGTATCACCGAACTTTCTTGGAATAACATATCGGTCGATAGTAGGAGTAATGATATTCATCAACAAAATGGAAACCGAAACGGCTTCAGGCATGCTTCCGAAATATCTGAACAAGAAAGTAAAGAAGCCACAACCAAGGGCATAAATCAACTGGCCTTTATGGGTTATCGGACTTGTTACATAATCAGTTGCCATAAATAGAGCTCCCAATACCAAGCCTCCGGTGAACATGCTGGGGAAGAAACTTCCGGCAAAAATACCGAGACCAGCAGGAATGCCACCGAAAATCCAAGAAAGAACTCCGACAGTCAACAAATAGGTAACAGGGATATGCCAGGTAATGATTTTAGTGGCCAACATGTAGATACCACCGATCAACAATGCAAGTACACTCACCTCGCCGATACAACCTGCTACGTTGCCCAAGAATGCATCAACATTATAGGCAGAAAAACCGGTTGCATTGGCAATTGTCTGGGCAAAGCCAGTTGCAGGATATCCAGATGCGGAAAGCAGAGCACTGCTATTCATTCCGGATGCACCACCAGCAATTGCAGTCTTTGCAAATGAAAGAGGAGTTGCGGAGGCAAGGGCATCAGGCATTGCAGCGGCAAGGGTTCTAGGAGCAACGAAGCTACTCATGGGTGTGGTGAACGAGAAAAATACGAACACACGTCCGGAGAGAGCTGGGTTAGCCCAGTTTGCACCAAGACCACCAAATACCCATTTTGCAATAAATATTGCAAATACACTTGCCAAGAACGGAATGAACAGAGGAACAGAAGGACTCATATTCAAGCCAACAAGCAGACCAGTAAGGAATGCAGAACCATCCCAAAGTGTCGATTCATTATGCAATTTCCCAAGCAAGTATTCACACAACAATGCGCTGATGATTGAGACACCCAATACAAGCAGAGCTCTCAATCCAAAAGCATAAACACCCCAAAGTGTTGCAGGAGCAAGGGCAATTGATACATTCCACATAATGGAAGCAGTATCCGCCTTCGCATGGAGATGCGGCGAAGAGGAAACTGTCAAGCTAGGTTTATTCATTTCTTCTTTCTCCCCAATTTCTTTCCTGTTTTCATGGTATGGACCAACGGGAGCTGTGCCGGGCAAACAAATGCACAACAGCCACACTCTTTACAGTCCATCAAAGATGTCTGCATCGCAGTCTCGTATTCACCGTTGGTGATATAGCGATAAAGCTTTGCCGGCATCAACCCAATCGGGCAAGCAGCAACACAACGTCCACAGTTCAAACATGCGGTGCTGCGATATTTCTTTTTAGGCTCCAAAGCGAGTAATCCGCTGGAACCTTTTGTCATCGGGGTTTCAGTATCATAGAATGAGAATCCCATCATAGGACCACCACTGACCATTTTCTCAGGTTCGCTGGAAAATCCACCGCAGAACTCGAGCAGGTCACTCATTTTGGTCCCAATCGGGGCGATAATGTTCTTGGGGTGTGCAATACACTCTCCAGTAACACTGATAACTCTTTCATACAAACTTTTCTTAAGGACAATTGCTTCATAAATGGCATTACAGGTACCAATATTTGCAACAACAGCGCCTACGTCCAAAGGAAGTTTTCCTGATGGAATCTCTCGGTTGATGGTAGCTTTGAGCAACTGCTTCTCATCACCCTGAGGGTATTTCATTTTCAAGCCGACTACTTCAATCGGGTAACCCTTCTCTTTCACGATATCCTTGAGGTGAGCAATCCCGTCTGGTTTGTTCATCTCGATACCGATGATAATACGACTTGCCCCGGTGATCTTGGCGGCGATCATTGCACCTTCCAAAGCTTGTTCGCCTCTCTCCAGCATGATTCTATAATCTGCTGTAAGATAAGGTTCACACTCAACACCATTGACAACGAAAGCCTCGACCTTCTTATCTTTGGGGATTGACAACTTTACATGTGCGGGGAAGGTTGCTCCACCCATTCCGACAATGCCCATATCTTTAATCTGGGCAAGCAACTCAGCGGGTTCTTGGCTCTTCCAATCGGCTTTTTCAGTGGGCAGCTCAGGCTGTTCACTGTCTGGCACGATAACGTAAGCATCACACTTGATGCTGTTCGCAAGGGTAACCTTTCTGATTTCCTTAATGGTACCTGATACGGGCGAATGAACATCGGCACTAATGAAGCCTGAAGCTTCTCCAATCTTTTCACCCTTGACAACGGTATCCCCTTTCGCTTTCAAAGCTTTTGCGGGGGCCCCAAGGTGCTGCGACAACGCAACAAGCAACTCTCCAGGCATGGGAAGTCGCTCAATAGCCTGCTCACGGCTGTATACCTTATTGTCGTCAGGATGCACTCCACCCTTACTGAACGTAGGTATTCTCTGCATGCATAACGCTCCTTATGTAGATGATTAACATAATAGAATGCAAATTTTTACAATTGCTGTTCTATTGTACAGGAATTTCGGTATAATGAAAACCATGAATCGAGTATTTAAATATGCTTTCTGGAAAATTAAAGGCACCAAAGTGTACGCTTTGGTCGGTAAGAGCGGAACAGGAAAAAGCTTCCGTTCCAAGCCTATTGCCCAGAAATATCATATAGATTTAATCATTGACGATGGTCTACTTATCAAAGGGGACAGGATCCTCGCGGGTAAGTCTGCAAAGCGTGAAGAAAACATGCTGTCAGCTGTTCGAACGGCTGTTTTTGATGATCTCGAACACCAAAGACAAGTACGGGAAGCATTATCAAAAGAGAAATATCGGCGTCTGCTTATCATCGGCACCAGTGAGAAAATGGTGTATAAGATTGCATCCCGCCTTGATCTCCCGCAACCAGAAAAATTGTTACGTATTGAGGATATAGCAACCAAGGAACAGATTGAGACAGCCATGCGTATCAGATACTCGGAAGGCAAGCATGTCATCCCTGTTCCCTCTATTGAGATAACCCGAAATTATCCGCAAATTGTATATGATTCGATGAGGGTATTTCTTAAAAACGGAAGACAAGTACCTTTTAAACGGAAAAATGTCAGTTTTGAAAAAACCATTGTTCGCCCTGAATTCAGTAAGTATGGAAAAACAACGGTCAGCGAAGCTGCCCTCACACAGATGGTAGCCCACTGCTTGGATGAGTTTGACAGTCAAATCAAAGTCAAAAGAGTACAAGTACAAATCAAGGCTGAAGGATATGCACTAACTGTAAAGCTACGGGTTCCGGTACAACACCAGATAGCAACCACCTTGGGAGAACTTCAGGAATACATTGCTGACAGTCTGGAAAAATATGGTGGAATTTTTGTCTCAAGCGTCAATATCGAAATTGAAGAATGGGGTTAAAGATCGTGGGCTTCGGCGCTATTCGCCGGCTGCATGGTTTCCATATTCTCGGTCGTACTCGGACCTGATTTCTTTGGCCCCCTACGATTTTTACGTCTTCTTGGGCTTGGACTCGTTTCGACTGCTGCCTCGTTTCTAGGTTTTCGTTTAGGTGGGCGAGGCTTGCGTTGGGGAATGGCATTTGCAGGGCGTCGGACTCGTACACAGTTTCTCGGAGTTTTGAATCCCCTCTCATTCAGCAATCTCTCACTGGCAAGCTCTACATCATAATTCGAAGGAGTCATCGGGCTGATCATCACTTTAATCTGTCTGAATGTTTCCTTGAACCGTTGTTCTGCACTGAGATGCTCATCAGCAAACATCACCAAAGGATCAACAAGGGCTTTGATCATATCGGCTGTATCAACATCACTTCCCTTCCCTTGCTTCGCTTTCTGAATTTTCTCATCAAGCTCTTGCAAGCTTTTTTGCACTTGGGGAAATGTACTGTATATAGAGAATGCCGGTAACATGAATACCAATAACTTATAGCGTTTGAGTTCATTGAATATTTTGCAGCTATAACCACTGCCAAGAATTTTGTTTACTTCTTCAGTCAATCGACTGGTGGAAACCCTGGAGAGCTCATTCGAATACTTACGAATTGCCATTCTGATATTCCAACGTAATGAAAATCCAGTAGTAACCGAATACTTGATAGCTCTTATCATTCTCACAGGGTCTTCATTAAAACTTTCATCCAAGGGAATGATGGAACTTATCCGTTTCTTCTTGAAATCCTCCATTGCATTATTGAAATCAAGAAGTTGGGAATTAGTCGGGTCGTAATACAAACTATTTACTGATAGATCCCGTCGTTTTGCGTCTTGATCAATGGAACCGAATACATTGTTGTTCCCTTCCATTGCTTCTTCGCCGCTACGGAATGTAGATACTTCCAGAATCTTATCTTTGAATACTAAATGTACCAGCTTGAAACGTTTGCCGATAATTCTGGCATTCCAAAACATTCTTTGAATCTGTCGGGGAGAGGCACTGGTGGCAAGATCAAAATCTTTGGGAACATTGCCTAGCAAAAGATCCCGAACAGCTCCGCCAACCAAATAGGCTTCAGCCCCTGAGTTCTGGAGTTTTCTTATAGCCCATAATGCATCACGGTCAATAAGGTGATTTGGTATCTTATGTTCGGATTGGGTATATATATTTGCAACAGGCAGGGTCTTCCCATGTTCGTCTTGTTTGTATCGTATCAGCATATCGCTCTCAATGAAGTGTAGTTGTAAAAAGAACCGCATATTGCAGTGAACAAGCGATTCGTTATACACTCTTTGTACACTATCCACTCTAAAAACACAACAGGAGCATGAATCAATGAGTAAGGAAACGAAGGCAAAAAGCATCATCGAACCAAAAGTTCTAAAGGGGTTTCGAGACTTTTTGCCCTCCATGGAAATACCGAAAAAGGCAATTAGCAATAAACTTGAAACACACTTTTCATCCTATGGATTTGTTCCCATTGATACTCCTGTCCTTGAATATACAGAAGTACTTCTTGGAAAAGGCGGCGGAGAAACTGACAAACAAATATTCCACTTCAATGACAATGGCGGTCGCGATGTAGCACTGCGGTTTGATTTGACAGTTCCGTTTGCCCGTTTTTTGGCACAACACCAACAGGAACTTGCACTTCCTTTCAAACGTTTCCACATAAATAAGGTGTGGAGAGGAGAAAATCCTCAGAAAGGGCGCTATCGTGAATTTACACAGTGTGACTTTGATATCGTCGGTGTCGATAATGCAGAGGCAGATTATGAGATTCTTTCCATGATGGACAGTTCTTTCTCTGTCATGGGTATTGATAATTATGAATTCCATATTGCACACCGTGGCCTTTTCAATGCTTTCCTTTCCCATCTTGGTCTCTTGGAAGAGAGTGTTGAGATTCTCAGAACCGTCGATAAGCTTAGAAAAATTGGAGAGGAGGAGGTTCTTTCCCAGCTTCAGGACATAACTGGAGACCTTCAAAAAGCTAAAGCGGTGTTGTCCTACATTTCGAAGGAAGATGAACAGGAAGGATTCCTTGCAACATTGGATCGACTAAGCCTCTTAGCTGGAGGAGAGACTGAGCATACCAATCGTATGAAGACCATTTATTCATATCTCTGCAGTGCAGGTATTGAAAGTCACTTCACCTTCGATCCCTCCATCACACGAGGATTGGATTATTATACTGGTATCGTATACGAAACCTTCCTCACAGAAATCCCCCATTTCGGGTCGGTTTGCAGTGGTGGAAGATATAATGATTTGGCATCCTTATATACCAAACAGCAACTCCCTGGTGTAGGCAGTTCAATTGGACTCGACCGACTTCTTGCTGCATTGGAAGAGCTGAAAAGCCCAATCGTCAGTAGTGCCAGCTCTTCAGATGTAGCAATTTTTAATAGTGACGCATCACTTTTTGCAACCTATGACAAGGTAGCTAGAGAAATGAGACAGCAAGGTTTGAGGGTGGATGTCTATCTCCAAAACAAAAAACAGACAGCTCAATACAAATGGGCTGAAATGAATGCAATTCCCTTTGCCGTACTTTTCACAGAGGATGATTTACAGAGCGATACGCTTACCTTAAAGAACTTAATCAATCGTGAAACTTATTCATCCATATCCATAAAAGAGGCAATTGCATATATCAAAAAGGATATACATTGAAAGACATGAAACATTTGCCGGTGTACATGCATCGGCAAGAAATTCTTGATGGTCTAAAAAACAGCCAAGTTATTATCGTAGAAAGCCCTACAGGAAGCGGAAAAACAACCCAAATTCCTTTGATCTTGCATGAAGCAGGATACGCCGATACAGAGCAGATAGGGATTACCCAGCCCAGGCGTATTGCAACCCTCAGCGTATGTGACTTTATTAAAAGCCAAGTAGGAAGAGATGACGGGTTTGTCGGTTACAAGATGCGTTTCGAGGATACCACTACCCCATCTACCCGCATCAAAGTAATGACGGACGGCATTCTTTTGATGGAACTTAAAGCAGACCCTATGCTTCGCTCTTATTCAGTCATTCTTGTAGATGAAGCCCATGAACGTTCACTGAATATCGATTTTATCCTTGGATTACTGAAACATGTCATCGCCGCACGTCCTGAATTCAAAGTTATCATTTCCAGCGCGACCATCAATACGAAAGTCTTCAGCGACTTTTTTGACCAAGCTCCTATCGTCAGCATTGACGCAAGAGTATTCCCTGTACAAGTTATCTACAGACCATTACGTAGAGAATCACTGGATTATCAGGTTGAAGAGATTACCCAAATCGTCCAAGCAGAGTCAAAACGCAAGAGCGGGGATATATTGATCTTCATGAGTGGAGAGTTCGATATAACCACAACAGTAAATGCTCTTTATATGTCCGACCCAAATAGAAAATTGGAAATTTATCCACTTTATGGACGTTTAAGCAAAGAAGAACAGGAATCCGTCTTCAATGACACAACACCAGGAAAGACTAAAGTTGTCGTCGCAACAAATATTGCAGAAACATCGGTAACCATCGATGGAATAACAACAGTCATCGATTGTGGCATTGCAAAAATCAACTTCTATAACCAAAAAGATTTCACCTCGTCATTAGTTCCACTTCCTACAAGCCGCTCAAGTTGTGAACAGCGTAAAGGAAGAGCCGGAAGAACCCAACCAGGGGTCTGTTACCGCCTGTACAGCGAGGAAGATTACAATAGTCGTTTCACCTATGGTACGGAAGAAATATTGCGAACCGACTTAAGTGAAGTAGTACTTCGTATGAGTGACCTCGGTATCTATGATTATGAACATTTTCCATTCATCACCCGTCCGAAGCACAGTGCAATAGCCAGTGCCGAAGAAACATTGAAATTCATTGGTGCAATAGATGCTCATAGGCAACTTACCACTGTTGGCACCTTGATGTGTCGTTTCCCCCTACTTCCACGCCATTCAAGAGTTTTGGTTGAAGCAATGATGGCACATCCAAATGTGCTGGATGAAGTGCTTGTTGCTGTCTCTTTCCTATCCAGTAAGACTCCATTTCTCCTTCCTCCCGGGGAAGAAGATCTGAGTCGAGCCGCCCACCGACGTTTTAATAATACTGAGTATGGCGATTTTGTATCCTATCTCAATATATTCCGCCAATACACCACAATAACCAGCAAAGATGCAAAACAAAAGTTCTGCAAGAATAATTACCTTGATTATCAATGTATGCAGGAAATCGTACATGTCGACCAACAGCTCGGAGAAATTTGCGGCGAGGTAGGTTTCCCACTTTCCAGCGGAGGTTCGGTACGAGAGTACCTTTGCTGCATTGCCAGTGGTCTTATGCAATATGTATGTATAAAGGCAAAGGGAAATATGTATAAGAGCCTTACCGCGGATCAAGTGTTTATCCATCCGGGAAGTGCCTATTTCAAAACATTGCCACAATTCATCATTGCAGGGGAAATCGTACAAACAAGTCGCCTTTATGCCCGTAGTGTCAGTCCTTTGGATAAAATGTGGCTTGATGATATTTCTCCTGATTTGTATCCTCGCCTGACTGCTTTGGTCAAACAAGGTAGTGCAAGAGTCCAAGACAAAGAAGAAAAACAAGAAAGAAGAGACAGAGAAGAAGAACGTGGGAAGTCCACGGTTATGGTCTATAAGCGCACCTATCCGACTGTATTGCTTTCAACCAAGAAAAAGAAGAAAGACCAAGGCGTTGCTCTCATTCCATATGAAGATTTAAATTATTTGAATCAGATGAACGAAAAAGCTCCTAAGAGACCTAAGAATTTTAGAGCAACGTTGGTCTATCGTGGATTCTATATCCATTATGCGGATAAGTTCTTCTCAATCCTTGAACTCCAAGGAAAAATGTTCCCTGAAAAAGGTATATTGGATAATCCCCCATCAGGCGTGTATACCTTGGATCAAGCCGATACTTTGATTGACAATCTTAATTGGTTGCTTGCCTTCACGAAAGACAAAAAACACAGAAAGCATCTGTTCTTCATTACCTTGGAAGAGAGCGGAAACGGAAATTTCCGCTTCACAGCTGACAATGATTGCTTCGATGCTCTGGATACTTCCTTGTATACACTGCTGATCTTGTCGGATGCCCTTGAAGCTGCAAACATGCAGAAACAGGCCAACCAAGTTAGCAAAATCTATGGTTCGTTATTGAAGCTTGTAGAATAAATTAAAAGATTGGTTTGGCAATTACCAAATGCTGAACCAATTGAAGTTCAAGTGGATGCAAACTTGCTGTACCCTGTTTTTCAAGTAAAACAAACAGCACTTTTCCATCCGCTTTCTTTTTGTCCTTCAGCAAGTGATCTCTAAATTCTATCCAATCGCCACGACCGATTCGATAATCGATCTCATACCCATAACTCTTAAAGAGTTTGGTAGCGCCACTAGCATACGCCTTATCACCGATGCCTATAGCTATTCCGGCTTCCAAAGCTCGACACGTTCCCCATGCAACACAAGCACCATGTCCCCACATTCCATAATGAGACGATGATTCCAATGCATGGCCGAAGGTATGGCCTAGATTCAAAAATTGTCGAATGCCCTTAGTTTCAGTGGGATCTTGTTCGATAAACCATTTCTTAACCATCAATGAGAGTTCAACCAGTGTTGTCAAAGCCTCTGGTTGTCTGCTGAGTATTTCATTCTTCTTTATAAGAAGGAATTTGTACAATTCCTCGTTCTGGCTAAGCAAAGCGTGTTTTATGACTTCAGCAAGTCCGTTCAGAAATTCCTTGTCATTAAGTGTTCTCAGCGTATCGATTGAAAGAAGGACTTCACTGGCAGGATAAAAAGAGCCCACCATATTCTTCATACCCTTGAAATCGATGGCAGTTTTTCCACCGACAGAAGCATCGACCATAGCAAGTAATGTAGTTGGGACTAACGTAAGACGGCATCCACGCATATATACGGATGCAGCAAGGGCGGCCATATCACAAACGACTCCACCACCAAATCCAATTATTCTTCCATCACGGGCAAGGCCTTCATCAAGAGCAGCCCCGAGAATTCGTTCCAAGGAAGAGAAAGTTTTTGAACTCTCACCGCTTTCGAGAACCACATTGCTAGGCGGCAGTTGCTTGAAGAGTTTTGCAGTATTGGTATCAAACACCCATAAAACATTTCTCCCGTATTCTCCCAAATGTGAGGAAAGATCCTTCAGGCCATCAGCAAGCAAGACCTGTGTCTCCCGTCCATTCTCCAACTGCGTCGTCATCATGGTTTTCATAGTCATGTTATACCCTACACATGGGGTGTAAGACAAGCAGGTATAGTATTTGCCGTGCTTGCAAAAATTCATGCATTATCGCACAATACACCCATGCAAAAAATTCGTTATTTTGATAGCGCTGCTACGACAATCATGAGCCAAACCGCTCTTAACGTATATGAAGAAACAGCCAAGACATACATAGGAAATCCTTCCAGCCTCCACACTGCTGGAATTGAGGCTAAAGCCTTATTGGACCAAAGTAGGTCACAAATGGCAGAAATCCTCCATGTGGATCCAAAAACCCTGACATTTACCAGTGGTGCTACAGAGGCAAATGCCATTGTTTGTAACAGTTTACTTTGGAAGCTTCAGAAACCACATGTCATTCTCAGTAACATCGAACACTCCTCCATTAAAGAGTATGTTCGGCTTATGAAGCATCTGGGTTGGAAAATTACCCTGCTTAATGCTCCTGATGGTTTTATCTCTGCCCAAGATCTTGCAAAAGCCTTAACGAAACAGACACGCCTAGTATCCTTGATGTTGGTCAACAACGTAGTAGGAACCATTCAAGATATAAAAAGTCTGGTGCAAGTTGTACGTTCTTTTGAAACCGAGAACGGAGGCCGCAAGATACACTTCCACACGGACGCAACCCAAGCCTTGGGAAAAATACCGTTTTCATTGGAAGATCTTGGTGTCGATAGTGCCGCTTTCAGTGCTCATAAATTCCATGGTCCGAAAGGTGTCGGCGTATTGTACAATACCGATCCTTCCGTAGAGAGTCTCAGCCGTGGGGGTGGCCAGGAAATTGGCATGCGTGCTGGAACTGAGAATCTGGCGGGTATTGCTTCTATGGCGGCGGCGGCAAAAGAAGCTGCAGACAATTTGCAGGCAAACGCTGAGAAAGTAAGTGAAATCAATGCTTTGTTACGGAAAGAGCTCTCTTTCATACACATCATTTCCCCCGATCATGATTGTTCTCCCTATATACTCAATGTAGCGACAAGAATCCTTCCCAGTGAAGTATTTACACGCATGCTTTATGATAGGGGCTTCTGTGTTTCAAGTGGTTCGGCATGTTCCAACAATGCGAAACAGAAAGGTGAAGGAGTTCTTGAGGCAATGCAGATTTCACCTGAGCTTGGTCGTACGAGTATAAGAATATCGCTCAGTAGCGATACTAGCAAAGAAGATGCGCTTGCATTGATACAAGCCATCAAGACACTCTATCAGGAGCATGTATGAAAAATTCAACCCTATATTTAATTAGACTCGGTGAGATTTCCTTAAAGGGACTAAACCGTAATACGTTTGAAAAGCGTCTTAAAAATAATATTAAGCAGAAACTAAAGGGATACAGAACCCAAGTTTCCAGACAGAAAGGTCGAATTTTCTTTGAAATCAGTGATGACTGTCCAAAGGAAACGATAGAACTTGCATTGGGAACTACCTTCGGTGTGGTTGGATATTCCAAGTGTCTGAGATGCGCAAAAGATATTGAGGTAATCAAAGAAACAGCAAAACTCCTTATTGCCGACCCTCCCTTCAACCAAGGAACAGGAAGTTTCAAATCCATAGCTAAACGAGCAGACAAGAGTTTTCCACTCACTAGTTACGAGATTGATTGTACCCTCGGAGAAGTCATTCACGAAATGTATCCTGATTTGACGGTTGATGTAAAACACCCGGATTTGATCATTCATTGTGAAATTCGAGACCAAGCATATCTTTATACTTCGGCCAACCCTGGTCCTGGTGGTTTGCCTGTCACAACTGCCGGAAAAGGGATGCTTCTCCTCAGTGGTGGCATAGATAGCCCGGTTGCAGGCTACAGGATGGCACAGCGTGGTTTGAAGATGGAATGTATTTATTTCCATGCCTATCCGTATACGAGTGAGCAAGCTTTGGAGAAGGTAAAAACTCTTGCCAGCTTGATCGCTCCTTATTTGCAAGGGACAAGACTGCACGTAGTGCCTTTTACAGAACCTCAGCTTTGGATACGCCAACATAGCAATGAAGAAGAAGCTACCTTGATGTTTAGAGCTTCCATGATGAAAGTTGCAAATGCAATATCTTTGAAAGATGAAGGTACTTGTATTGTAACAGGTGAGGCGTTGAGCCAAGTTGCAAGCCAAACTCTGGAGTCTATGTCTTTCACGGATAGTATGAGCGACCAATTGGTACTCAGACCACTGGTCGGCATGGATAAACAAGAAATCATGAATCTTGCTG
>QJZS01000182.1 GCA_003247345.1 Spirochaetales bacterium | reverse complement strand
GGGAGTCTCTTCCTCGACGGGAGGCTCTTCCTCAACGAAAGGCTCTTCCTCAACGAAAGGCTCTTCCTCAACGAAAGGTTCTTCCTCAACGAAAGGTTCTTCCTCAACGAAAGGTTCTTCCTCTGTTTTGCTTATGCTATCAGAAACACCCTTCGCTACATTAGAGAGGTGTGAGAAAAATGAGAATGCGGAATTTGGAGGGGTTTCTGTATCATCCTCATCCTCTTCGGCATCGATAATTCCTTCTATTTCATCATCATAATCTTCATCATCAGAATAAGAGGCATGGAACATTTCAGCATCCTCACCCGCTTCATCTTCCATATCGGCATCGGCTGATACAAGGAATTCAGATTCCTCGGTATCCTCTGAATCATCATCAGCATCAGAGCCATCAAGAGAACAGTACGATTCAAGATCATAATCATCATTCTCAAACTCTTGCTCAGAATCATCTGATGGAGAAAAAAGATCTTCCTCATCAAAGTCAAAGAGACTAGGTTGACTGCTTTTTGCTAAAATATCATCTGCTGTCTCAAATTCATCTGACTCCTCTGTATCCTGCTCAGTAATCGTTTCATTCGCTTCATCGGTTGTAAAATAGCTTCCTCTGCGGGAACCTCTTCCTCTGCGGGAACCTCTTCCTCTGCGGGAACCTCTTCCTCTGCGGGAACCTCTTCCTCTACGGGAACCTCTTCCTCTACGGGAACCTCTTCCTCTACGGGAACCTCTTCCTCTACGGGAACCTCTTCCTCTGTGTGATTATGTACCCCAGCAAAAGGTGACACTCCAATCAGCTCCTTCAATTCAGCAACGCCTTCCCAACTGGAAGCTAAATTAGCTAGCTGCAAGAATGAAAGTGTCAAAACACTATCAGTTGGAGTAAGCGGGTAAAGAATTGGATGTCTGGTATCAACAATTACACTAAATGCTGAGTGATTTTCCGCCAGATGGGTAGCATCAATACCTGCCTGCAAAGCTTGCACAAACTGCTCGGAATCATCAAATGGGTCATCAAGATTTGCTGTAGAATGAGTATACGGAATCTGGACAACTATCTGTTGGCTCTCATGTTCATACAATGCATCAAGATATCCATCTTCTAGCTCAACATTAGCGGTGTAATCCATAGTTCCCAACATAGCAGTAAAGAATGTTATGGGAACCAAGCTACGCTTTTCGTTCTCTATCTCAGTCCACGAGTTCGCTGACTCTATATCGTGAGAGCAGACTGCCTTCTTAATGTAGTCATATGCATGATCAAGAAGCGTCTGGCCTGAGAAGCAATAATAAGAAGCATCCATGCGAACAAAGGGCAACTGATCAACACTAAGACTCTCTGTCAGCAAATGCTCTGAAGCTTTGAAAGAAGTTGAAGCAAAAGAATGTGATAATAAATACGCATCTCTTTCCAACAAATCAGTGCTCTTCAAAACATCAAATAACAAATACTTATCTCTGCGGCCGACTATGCTTTCTACCCAAGACTCCCAGCCTTGTTCTTTGATGACACGATTCATGATCGCATCAACGTTATCAACATTCTCCCCACGAATCTTCATGAGCTCCAGTTGCAGAAGGCTGGCTTGTTTAAATGTTTCATTATCTTCTTGTAAGGTATCGATTCCTTCAAAGGCTTGTTTTGACAATCTAAGGAAAGCAGAAAGCAACCCATCCAATTTGGCAGGAAAAACTTCATTGATCAGCGTATTGAAAGGTTGCAACTGATATTTTAAAGCGGTTAATTTCTGTTCCAACAGATTCCCGTCCCCTAGAGAGGGAAGACAAAATTCGCATGCCTCATCCTGAAACAAAAGCATGCTTTCATCTGTTTCCAAAAGATTTTGGCTACGAAGTAGTAATGTATAGTTATCAACATAGCGAATGCTCTTTTTGCAAACATCCTCAAACAGTTGGAAAATACGCTTCCAATCCTTAGATTTAATATCTTTGTTCTGAGAATAGTCTTTCTTCCAATAGGGAAGAAGAGAAGCTAGATAGGTGACCAAACGGGAAGAAACTTGCAGGGTAAAACCATCAGAATTCTTGGTTTTTCCTAGCCTATGGTGCTCCCATGCAGCATATTTCACCAACTCCAACGGGTGATGGCGAAACGCAAGATCCATAATATTCCTGATATCATTGGAAATAAATATGGAGTTTTCTTTGAGATTCTTTTGCACTTTCTCAGATGGAATCTCCCCTATGGAAAGTAAATCCCAACTCTCACTGGTTTTCACTGCTACCTCTCCTCAGTTTTGAGCATACCATACTTTACCATTCATTCAAACTTTCGTGTATATAAGTAAAAGTATTTTATGTCTCTTCAATGGGTGGTTTTGTCATGGTCCTGTAAAACACGATGCACATTAAGAGTGAAGCCAAGGCAAAAAGAGCAAAACTGGAAAACAATACTTTATACCCCATTTTCTCAACAATAATTCCGCCAAGGCTGGAGCCAAGTACTGTGGGAAGCCCGATGCCGAGAGAGATATACATCGACATCCCCAGAGTCCTGTGTGACCGTTTCACCCGTCTTGCAACCAAGTACACTGCTGCAGGATTAAAAAATCCATAACATAGACTATGTAGGAATTGAGCAACCAAAGCACCTGAGAATGTTGGAAATAGTGCATATATACATAGACGAACCATCATTGCTGCACCGCTGATCATCAACAGCTGTACTGGTAGTATCTTCCTCCTTTGCAGCATGATCCCAGCAAAAATCATTGCACCAAACTCACTGGCTCCTGCAATTGCATTCATCAAACTAATTGCATTGGTATGAAGTTCCTCAACCAAATATAACGAGAAAAAGCTAGTAACAGAGGACATGCTCAATCGGTTGAGGCCTATGATGATCAAGCCAATGATGAATGCCGAATCACACCACTTGCCTCCAGATTCTGTACTCGAAAACACAATTCCCTTAGGTCTCTTTTGTGCCCTTTCCCAAGTGGCAACAGGAATGAAGAAAACAATGCACCCCAGTATGGCAAGAAACCCAATACTATTGTTGCTTGTTTGGTCTGGAAGGTGGGTTACTGCAAGCAGTAAGGAAAAGAAAACAAATCCAAAGGTTCCTGTAGCACGCAGGATTGTGTATTTTTGGGCGTCCCCATTAAACCGATTGTTCGTGTAGGTATCCATGATAGGTAACGTAGACCTAGTAAAGAACGCAAGTAAAACCAGTCCGACTATTGTCATCAAAAGCGAAGAGGAAAACGTAATGATTCCTACCCCAACACCAGTAAGAGCAATACAAACCAGTAACGTATACTTCATGGTCCCTCGTGTATCAACATAACGAGCGACCAATAAGGGACCAATCAATCCAGCCACTTCAAAAAGTGAAAGAAGGTACCCAACCACATCGTAAGAGTAACCGAGGTTTCTTACCATAATTTGGAGGTATGGATTTATTACTGATTGGCTGAAATACATTAAGAAATATGAAGCAAAAAGGCTAAACATAGATGCATTGTATGGATTTCATTACGCCTCAACAAGCTGTTCTGATCACATTGTTAAAAATGGTCTGGCACGCTGAAGAGTACTAAACGGAAGACGTAAATCCTCAAGACAGGAAATCGAAGTTTCCCTCCTGGTTTTTATGATTCTGTTTACATATGTCGGGCCAAGACCGGGGACTCTGAGCAACTCTTGCTTTGAAGACCTCTTAATAGAAAGTGGATAAAATTGAGGATTTGCCTTCGCCCAAACCAGCTTGGGATCATCTGTCAGACTTAAATTACCTTGATCGGAAAACAAGAACTCATCAAATTTGAAACCATATTGTCTAAGGAGCCAATCAGCCTGATACAATCGATGTTCGCGGGTCAAAACAGGCTGCTGTTCTTGAGGCAAGGGAAGATCGTCAAACAACCCAAGCTGCTGGTTCTGGTACTTGATCAGCTCTCCAGGAATCCGTGAGTCCCCTAGCCCCTGCTGATAGGCACTGAAATACAATCGACCCATATGTAGTTCTTTATACATCTGGCTGGTGTAAAGCAAAATTTCCTTATCAACCTCATCACTTGCACCCACTATAAATTGACTTGAAGTATGCACTCGTTGATATCGGCTTCCCTTCATGGTTTGGTATGCAATATATCGAAGAGGCTCCAAAATATCCTGCACATAGTCTTTTCTATCAGTAAGCTTTGAAAAATGCTCAACACCTGGGGTCTCAATATTCAGAGATAAAGCGCTTGCGTAGCGCAAGGCAGCATCAATACTAGCTTTGCTCGCGCCAGGAATAACCTTCAGGTGGATATATCCCTTGTAATGATAATAGTTGCGTAAAATCTTTGCGGTCTCTACCAACAACTCCATGGTTTTATCGGGAGTCCCGAGTACGGCACTCGATAGAAATAAACCAATAAGAGAACGCTTTGATTGGAACTCATAGAAGAATGAGGCCATTTCTTTAGGTCCAAGAGCAATTGGGCGAAAATCTTGATTTTCCCGAAGGGGGCAGTATTTGCAATCATTGGAACAACGGTTCCCTAATAGGGTCTTGAGCATAATTCCAGGACCTCCGCTTGCGGTGGTCGTAGGATAGAGCCAACCAGAACCAGTACTGTTTCGCTTTCTATGTTCAGAAGGATTCTTTGTCCCACAAGCACAACTGAGATCATATTGTGCATCACGACTGAGAATATCCAATTTATCTTGTATATCCATAACCCTGCCTCTTACAGAGATAGGGTAACATTAGTATAGTAGTTTTACAAGAGTTTTTATCGCCTCTTAAATTCGCTTATCAAGAGGCCGGAGATGGTGAAGGCTGTACCGATGCTATCCATCATGGTAAAAGATTCTCCCAAAACCAAGTTGGCGAAGGTAATGGTTATAACAGGACTGGCATACAGGTAAAAGGAACTCTTAATAACCCCGATGGTACGGAGTCCAAAATTCCAAGACACAAAACAGAATGCTGAGGCGACCAAACCTAGAAACAAGAAATGATATACATAAGGACTGCTCACCAGTAAATGGAGGTCGATGGGGTCATGCTCGATCAACAGCACTACAACTTGAGCAATAAGCCCATAGAGGAACATATCGCGAGTGACCGGAAGGTTTGGGTAACCGCGACGGGCAATAAGACGGGTGAATACAGTATAGAATCCCCAGACCATGATTGCCAGCAATGCTAGGAAATCACCAAATGGATTGATTTGCATTGATGCCGAATCACCAAACGTAAGCATGCTGATTCCTATCATGGAGATAACAAAACCAATGAAATACGATTTCTTCAACGCATCCTCTTTAAGAAAAAAATGGGATGCCAGCATGGAGAAAAAAGGGACGGTTGCTACAATCACACCAACGTTGCTGGCTGTGGTAAATAATAACGCAGTATTTTCCAAATAATAGTAGAGGAAAATACCTGAGAATCCAGCACCAGCTACCAAGAGCCTATCGGCAATACACGCATATTTTACTCTCTTAGGATTAATCAACCAAAGAGTTACAAGTCCGAAGGTTGACCGTACCACCAATATTTGGGTTGGGGTAAAAGCAGGCAACAGCAGTTTTGTAGAAATAAACGTAACGGACCAAAACGTCATCGTAATGAGAACAGAGAAATGACCTAACAATCTCATCTTGGGAAGAACAACAATCGAATCTTTCATATCGGCTGGCAGTGTATCCCCAATTCTTACGCTGTGCAATGAGTAGTGATATACTAAGTGTACAAGAGGAGGCGCCTATGATTACCTATCGAAAGGAACTCTGGTTTCACCTCAACAAGCGGCGAGGATTGGTTAACATTTCCGATGCCGTACAAGCAGCAATCGATGAAAGTGGTATCAGAGAAGGACTGGTCTTGGTCAATGCCATGAACATCACCAGCAGTGTATTCATCAATGCAGTTGAAACAGGTTTGCATGAAGATTTCGAAATCTGGCTTGAAAAGCTTGCCCCGGAATTACCGTATGAACAGTACAAGCACAACACAGATAACGAGCACAATGCAGACGGCCACCTCAAACGTACCATAATGGGACGTGAGGCGGTCATTGCAATTACCGGTGGACAACTGGATTTTGGATCTTGGGAACAGATATTCTATTATGACTTCGACGGGATGCGAGACAAACACGTCCTCGTCAAAATCATAGGCGAATGATTTAGAGTCCCATAACCTGAGAGCGATAAGCCTTCAAGCCTGCCTCAATACAGGCAGCAGCTTTTGCAAGGTCATCGGTATTCAATACGTAGGCTATTCTGACTTGTCTTCGACCTAAGCCTTCTGTAACATAGAAATCTTCACAAGGTGCAACCATGACGGTTTCACCATTAAGATCGAAATCCTGCAACATGAAAGTAGCAAAACGCTCAGCATCATCTATTGGTAGTTCGGCAACCAGATAGAAAGCTCCCTTAGGATTACCCACCTTTACCCCATCAATTTTCTTTAAAGCGTTTACAATGAAATCTCTTCTTCGTTCATATTCACTACGAACTTCACAAAGATAGGAGTCGTCGGTCTTTAAAGCCGCACAAGCTGCTACTTGTTCGATATCAGGAGGACACAATCTTGCTTGAGCAAGCTTCAAGGCATGCTCCAACACTTCCTTGTTCTTGCTTACCAAAGCACCTATTCTCGAACCACACATGCTGTAGCGCTTGGAAAAACTATCTACACAAATGATGCGATCACTGAATTCCTCAAAAGACAAGATACTGGTGAATTCCTTGCCATCATAGCAGAATTCCCTATACACCTCATCTACGATTAGGAAGATGTCATGCTTTTCACAGAGCTGCAACAGCTGTAAAAGCTCATCCTTCGTGTAGACATGTCCGGTAGGATTATTAGGACTGCAAAGTAGTATTGCACCAGTTTTTCTGGTTATGCGTTTCTCAAATTCACTGATGTCAGGAAGAGAGAAGCCCTCTTCCATCTTACTGGTCACAGGGACCAGATTTACCATTGCCGAGTGAGCGAAGGAAGCAACATTGGTATAGTATGGTTCAGGAATGATAATCTCATCATACGGATCACACAGGGTCATGAAAGCAAACTGCAATGCTTCACTTCCTCCTGTGGTTACAAGGATATCCTCTGAATCAACATTCAAACCGTATTTCTTATAATAAAGCGGCAGAGCCTCTCTCAGTTCCTGAAGTCCTTCACTGTTTCCATAAGCAATGATGCTATGGTCGTACTGTTGCACGGCTTCTATTACTTGAGGAGGTGTTTTGATGTCGGGCTGACCGATATTCAGATGATATACCTTCACTCCCCTACGCACAGCATCGCGAGCATAAGGAGAAAGACGACGAATCGGAGAACATTGAAAAGCTGTAATTCTATTTGACATTTGCATGGTAGATACCTCAATCGATGGTTAGTTGAGTACAACACCCCCTCTGATTATCTTACCAGATGGAGCGAGGCAGTAGTAACCCGGAGCCGCAATTATTCGCGGTCCGGGGAAATAGCGCTCGCGCCGGGCCTTTGCTCTTGGGCTCTGGCCTGGGTGTTATCGATGAGTATCTGAATGAACTTTCTGTTGTCAAGAAGCGGGCTTATCGATCGCCCATGGTGAAGACGACTGATAACTCTGGCGAAGAGCTCAGTGATATCAGCCTGAACATACCATTCCTTATCCAGAAGGTCACGCCCATGGAATACTGAGTTTGTTCCAATAATTCTGTAGAAAATACCTTCTTTGTATGCTGCATTGAAATCGTCAACCGCAGTTGCATTGAAGAATGGAAGACTTACCATACAGATGATTTTCTTCGCACCGAGATTGGTAAGTTCACGCATGGCGAGAATCATGGTACCACCGGTGGCAAGCATATCATCTGCAATCAAGACGGTCTTACCCTTTACATCACCAAGAAGGTTGATGCTCTTGATATTAGAGTGTTTGGCATCCGTACTGACAATCGAGTAGTCGCGTTCCTTATAGAGCATAGCCAAAGGTCTGTGCAGACCTTGAGCGTAAAACTTATTTCTGCTTATAGCTCCGGTATCCGGGGCAACTACAACCAAATCAGGATCACTGAAATCGATGAGTTTTCTGAGAGCTATCAAAGTCTGATAAGACGCATGCAGGTTCTCGATATGCAATTTGGAAAAACTGTTCTCGATTTCTCTACTGTGGATATCCAAGGTAATAATGCGCTCCACACCCAACATTTCACACATATGCCCAAACATTGCAGCAGTCAAAGCCTCACGAGCACCCTTCTTGTGCTGGCGTGAATAGGGATAGGTAGGCAGGACCAAAGTCACACTTTCCGCCCCTGCAAGTTGGATTGCATTGATGGTTGTGAAAAGGAACATGAGATGATCATTTACAGAGAGTCTCACAGGTTCTTCAGAACCAGCAACCTTGACAGGCTCCATGTTAGAGACATCATATACAATGAAAATTCTCAGGCCTCTTACGGCATCCAGAATCTCTGCTTTCTCTTCACCATTGGCAAATTTCGTATACTTAACTTTGATAGTGAAATCTGGGCACTGAAAAGAATTAGGACATTTATTCCTAGGAATTCTTTTAGCGTTCAAATCATCCATCAAGGTGACGGTTTTCAAGATTTCTTCCTCAGTCATACCGTGGCGTTTTGCCAGAGCGCTGGAAAGTTTTTCATAGCGTTCTAAATAGAGACGTCGGAGGTGTTTTACCACTTTTCCTGTAAAATATTCTGAACCGGGACCCGAGATTATCCCAAGTTTATGGGGTTTGATGATGCTCATGGGTGAACCATACAACAAGAGCAATGAAAGTTCAATCAGTTAAACGTACAGACAATAAAAGTTGAACAACTAAAATTATTAACAGTTTATTAGTAATTGCTTCATAAAACCAAAACAAACTCTTGCTCTCTACTTTACGAACAACAGACAAACTTGTTAGGCTTTGTAACTATGAAAACCATTGTGACTTTGTTCCAGATCGTTGGTAGTCTGGGGTTGTTCTTGTTCGGTATTAAGGTCCTTAGTGAAGGACTTCAAAAATCAGCCGGTGACAAGATGAAAGCCGTTTTGCGGCTTATGACGAAAAATCGGTTGGTATCTATATTTACCGGTCTTCTAATTACTGTCATCATCCAGAGTTCCTCTGCTACAACGGTTATGGTTGTCAGCTTCGTGAATGCTGGCTTGATGGGTCTCGCGCAAGCAATTGGAGTAATCCTAGGGGCAAACATCGGGACAACCTTTACGGGTTGGCTTGTAGCGCTTTTGGGCTTCAAGCTTGACATCACTGTGTTGGCGTTGGTTTCCATAGCCTTTGCTGCCCCTATGATGTTCAGCAAGAAAACCAAGACTCGGGATGTAGCAGATGTTCTGCTTGGATTTGGAGTCCTGTTCCTAGGCTTGAATTTCATGTCTCATTCCATGCCGGATATTACAGGAAATGTAAGTGCATTGGCATTCCTTTCCACATTTAACAATGACACCATTTGGATGAATATCTTATGCGTCCTTCTGGGAACATTAGTAACAATGATTGTGCAGTCCTCATCCGCAGCGATGGCCATGACTTTAACGATGGCATACAACGGGTGGCTTGGCGTAACTGCAGCTGCCGCTTTAATCCTTGGCTCCAATATCGGTACCACCATTACTGCATATCTGGCATCCATCGGCACCAGTACCACAGCAAAACGTGCTGCTTGGGCTCATATCATTTTCAACGTATTCGGAAGTTTCATTGCTTTGATTTTTTTCCATCCACTTCTCAGCCTTGTCAATGCAATTACACCCAAAAACATTTTTGCACTCACGGGTACAGACTTAAGCAACCAACTCCCTCTCTTCTTGGCAATGTTCCACTCAGTATTCAACATTATCAATACGGTTGTATTCTTCCCATTCGTCAATCACTACGCAGAATTCATCAAGCGGCTGGTTCCTGCTAAGGCCGAGTATGATGAAGGTACCTATCACTTCAAATATCTGGGTGGTATTTTCATCGATAGCCCTGAGATTTACATGCTCGCAATCCGAGATGAAATCAAAAAGATGGCAAATCTTGCATGTAATATGCTGGATCGCTACCGCGGGATGTTCAACAACCCGGCGGCCAACATGGAAAGTGATGCACAAGCAATGAAAAAAGATGAAGAGTATGCCGACCAGATGCAAGAACAGCTTTCTGATTTCTGTGTACACCTGCTTCAAGATTCACAGACTCCAACCAATGCTTCTTCCCTGAACTGCCTCATCAGAGTTTTGGATGAGTTGGAATCAGTCACTGACAGCATCTACAACCTTACGATTCTCAGTCAGAGAAGATATAGCCAAGGTTGGGTATTTGAAGAAAAGACAGATAAGGACCTCAGAGAATACCAGCAATTGGTACAAGACTTCCTCAATTATATCCGCGACCGTATGGATAAGACATTGACCGTTTCTGAAATGCAGAAAGCCAATGACTTTGAGGCACAGATCAATGCCCAAAGAACCATGCTCAGCCAGATGGTCCAAGATAGATTGAGTGATGGCAAAAAGGCTGATGTTCGTGTGGAACTCTTGATCCTGGATAAGATACGGCACCTCGAACATATCGGTGATTACTGCACCAACATAGCAGAAGCATACCACCAGGCTGTCAAACATACACCGATGCTGCAGAAGCGAAGCGGCAAGGAAGTTTCCAATCTGTAGATGTAAATAATGCTATTTTCTTAATATAAAAACCACGCTCTTTGAAACTCATTTCATCAAGCGTGGTTCTTTTATTATGTAAGCATAATGTAACTGAGGCTAATACAGTACAGTCTCTACGTCCTCTATACCGCAAAGCTCCTTGTAGGCCTTTGCATAACTAGCAAGCACTTCATTACACCCCGAAATCAATAGGGAGATGAAAAGCTGATCTTCATCCAACCCAAGATTACCGGTAGTACCGATGCTCGTTCGTTCTTGGATGGTTTTAATAGGATCAAGTTTGGAAACAGCATTGAGATGCAGCCCTACTTCCTTATACGTGTCCCTAAAATTCTTGCCTTCCATTACTTGCTTTAATACCACATCGGTCGCGTAAAGTTCCGGAGTACAGCCGGCAATAAGAGCTTCTTCATTAACTTGAAGACCTGAGAGCATTCTTTTGAAAATCTGGACCAGTTGCCAACTTGCCTTTGTGCCAGTCAACAAAGGTTCCTTTGTATCCTGGAAATCCCGATTGTACCCAGAAGGCAAGCTGCGAATGATGGACTTTACACGTTGGGCGCTAGCCGAAACTACGGAAGAACGGCTTCTTGCCAACTCCAATCCATCAGGATTCTTTTTCTGGGGCATGATTGAGGAACCTGTACACAATTCCTTGGGAAGTGAGAAATATCCAAATTCAGGCAAGGTGAACAAAATCAAATCTTGAGCCAATTTACTCAGAGTAAGGGCAATATAATCGCATCCATCCAGTAGCATTGCCTCGAACTTTCCACGACTGTTGTTTGCATATAGCACATTGTTCTGTACACGGGTAAATCCCATCTGCTCACTGGTAAATTGACGATCAAGTGGAATAGGCACCCCATAACTTGCTGCAGACCCCAAGGGACTTTGGTCAAGCATCCAAGAAAGATGCATCAAATGTTGTGCCTCATCATACAATTCCTCAGCAAAGCTTGCAGCCCAAAGCCCAACAGATGAGGGCATGGCTATTTGCATATGGGTACGGCCAGGCATCGGAACGTCTTCATATTTTTGTGCAAAGGCCAACAAAGCTTCGCTCAACTCGCCTGTTGCTTTGCACATTTTCAAGGTAAATTCGCGCATCCAAACCCTTAATGCAGTTTGAACCTGGTCATTTCGGCTACGACCGGTATGAATTTTCTTTCCTACTTCGCCATACTCTTTGGTAAGAAAAGCTTCGATAGCGGTATGACAATCTTCATCTGCGATGGTAATAGGAAAATCATCCTTTTGCCTGAGTTCTATAACTCGCTGAAGTCCCTTTTCCAAATTTGATAATTCTTCTTCAGTAAGAATTCCAATATGTTGCAAGCCTCGAGCATGGGCGATAGATGCCAAACAATCAGCAATCACCAATTGCTGGTCCAAAACATAGTCGTTGCTAACGGTAAATTCCTCCATCAAGGAATCAAGTGAATAGTCTTTTTGCCAGAGTTTCGACATTTATATACAGCCTCCCTGTATGATGTGCAAAGTCTATTGGCTAATACGCAACCTGTCAATTGAAGCAAAGCCAAGTCAAACATTGCTTTTAGTGTATGAAACAGCTCGTGCTTGGAATAGTATTGCTTCTTCAAATTTGCATCAGTTGTGGTTGCGACCATCAAGGTTATTCCATCGTCGATCTTTTTAGGGAAACCGATTGTACGCCGCCTACCCTGCTTTCCATTACTTCGATCGACAGATATACATCTATTGTTGCATTTGATGAGCCGATTGCAGAAAAATCGGTACAACTGAACATAAAATCGAACTCAATCGTTTCCAGCCAAGTAAACAAACAAAGCCTTACGATCACTTGTAAGAATGCTCTTTCTTTGGCAGAACCAATGTTCTTGCAAGGACGGATTGAAGATATAAGAGGAAACAGTACCAATTTCTCAGTGTCCCTTTGGGCCAACAACCCAACCCCACCTACAATATTAATCAATGAATTCACTACAAAAGGTAACAGTTCCAATCCTGATAGAGTGGAATTATTGGTCATTAGTAGAGGAAACCTAGGAGGTCTTACGCTCTATGCCGGTACTGATCAACTATATTCGGATTATTTTATTTTTCCTGAAATTTGGGTAGAAAAAGGAACGTATCTTGTCGTTGCTTTCTCAGAAGAAACAAATGAGAAGGATGTATATCAATCAAAAGAGAAAGCCGGTCTGAGTTCAAACAATGGTTGCTTAACATTAGCAGCAAATCCTCAATGGGATGCTACCATCTTGGATGCAGTTCTTTGGGGGAACCATACTACTACAACTTTTGACGGGTTTGGATCGCAAAGTCTGCTTGCACAAGCCCATTTTATTCATGCACAAAACCATTGGAATTCAAATATTGCTGAGGATTCGATAGATAGTACAAAAAGCACATCCACTCGCAGTTTTTGCCGCTCGCAAGCTATTGATACCAACTGTTCACAAGATTGGTACATCTGTTCTACAAGAAACGCCACATTTGGAAGTAAAAACTCAGAGGAGCGATATGCAGAATAACAGGGAAGTTTCCTTCCCTATTTATCACAAAACTTATAGATGTTGTTTTACAAATCCCTCGATGACCGATAGAGAGGCTGCCCCCATTCTTTGGTCAACAATTTCTCCACCCTTGAATAGCATCAATGTGGGTATTGAATTCACATTGAACATATTTGCCAAGTCTCCAGCCTCATCTACATTGATCTTGGCTACTTTCAATTTACCTGCATACGTCTGGGCTAGTTGGGAAACTGCCGGTGCAATCATTTTACAGGGGCCACACCAAGGTGCCCAGAAATCTACCAGAACCAACTCTTTTGCTTGCAATATTTCTTCTTTGAAATTCTCGTCGTTTACGATGATCTCATTCATTTGTTTCGCTCCTCATCTAGTTAGAATACTACTTGGAAACCTACTAAAATAAAAGAGCAGAATTAGCCCAAAAACCTTAATTACAAGAGCGGTTAGCTGTAAATTTAGCCCCCATTTGAGTATTGAGAACTTACAATACAAGGATTTGGAGAAGGAATTTCAAACGAATGAAAGGTGTATTACATTTTTTAGACTCATGAAAAATTCATAGGTCTCATGCATTTTTAATAGTATAAATTGTGATACACTAGCAGATGCTGAAATATTACAATTGCTAGACAAGGCAATGTTTGGAGCTATTGGGAGAGGTTTCTTATGATTACCAAAGAGACATTGAAGAAAATATTAAAATTCCTTGGACCGGGCTTTCTCATTACCGTAGGCTTCATTGATCCAGGAAACTGGGCAACGAACATCGAAGGTGGATCACGATTCGGATACACCTTGCTATGGGTCATTACCCTCAGTACGGTCATTCTGTTAGTGGTTCAAAATATGGCTGCAAAAGTGGGAATAGCAACAGGCAAATCCTTGGCTGCAAACATTCGCGAAATCTTTCCACGCCCTGTATCGGCATTTCTAGGGATCACTATAGTTCTCGCCTGTGTGGCTACTGATGTTGCAGAACTCATCGGTGGCGCCATTGGCTTTCAGCTTCTTATAGGCACACCTCTTTGGGTGGGGGCTCTTATCACGGTGTTTCTTGAAGTCTTCTTAATCATAAGTCAGCGATATCACCGTCTGGAGCGAATAATCATCGGCTTTCTCGGCATCATCGCACTTTGTTATGTCGCAGAGCTGGTAATTGTGCATCCTGATTGGGGTGCTGTAGCCTCATCCATGTTTATTCCTCGGGTTGACAAATCAAGCATCTATATTGCGCTGGGAATCTTGGGGGCAGTAGTCATGCCTCATAATATTTTCCTCCATTCAAACGTTATCCACTCACGTGAATGGGGAATCGACGACCAGAAGAAATTATCCCTTATCAAATATGAAAAGGTTGATACAGCAACTGCATTACTTCTTGGATGGATCGTAAATTCAGCCATGATTGTCGTTGCTGCAAAGGTCTTCCATGGTAACTCGATGGTAGTAACCAGTATCAAGAATGCCTCACAGACATTGGAACCGCTCGCAGGACCTATAGCCGCACTGCTCTTTGCAGTTGCCTTGGTTTTCTCAGGCATCGGTTCTTCAGTAACTTCATCAATGGCAGAGGTAAACGTCATCACCGGTTTTCTTGGAAAACCGGAGGACTCAAGAACTTTACTCTATAGGATATCTACTTTCATCACGGCAATTCCTTCATTTATCATCATTGTCTTTGGGGTAAATACCTATAAAATCCTCATCTTGAGTCAGGTAGTATTGAGCATCCAACTCCCGTTCACCCTCATTCCTCTGATAATTCTCTGCAGGAAAAAGAGTCTTATGGGAGTGTTCCGAAGCAATACACTTGAATTCATTACTGCTATACTTATTTCGACGGTTATTATTTGTTTGAATATCTTTCTCCTGTATACAACAATCCAAGGAGGCGTTTGATTATGGGAATCTATAATAAAATCATGTTGACCCTCGATTGCTCACCTGTGGATATGGCCATTATTGAGCATGTCGTTCTATTGGCAAAAACTCTCAATTCCACAGTAGTCTTAACACATGTAGTTCATTCACATACACTAGATCAGAACACGATTCTTCTGGAAAAAGCAAAGGAAGGTATCAAAAAATATCAACAGCCATTTCTTGAAGCAGGCATTCCCGTTGAAGTTTGCCTTCTCAGCGGGGAACCTGAAAAAGAACTGGAAAAGGAAATCAAAGCCCATGACTATGATCTGGTGGCAATGGCCACCCACGGCCATAAGGTTTTGTCAGATATCCTCTACGGAAGCGTTTCTCACTATTTAAAACACCATATCTCCATCCCTATCCTCTTAATAAAAGGATCAAAGGATACAGAGGAATAAACTTTCCAAAATTGAAGGTAAAGAAATCTCCCGCACCATATATACGGGAGACTTTCTTTATGCAAGTCTCCATGTCAAGGTGCTCAAAAAGCATACCCAATGGAAAATTCTCCTAGAAACGGAGCTTCCACAAAATTAACTGTTCCTGCATTTGCCTTTGCAAAGCTATTATAGGCAGAAAGGACGGATGATGAAGAATCGCTGAAATTTCTATTAGTCCAAGAATAGCCATATCCAGCAGCAAGTACCACATTAATTCCTGTCGGCTTATGTATCCACCGATATCCTGCGTTGATTCCTACATTCAATTCGGAAACAACAAAATCAAAGCTAGTTCCATTTCCAGTGAGGTATCTATATCGAATATACGGACCGATGAAAAAAGACTCCATCTTTGGTGAAAAATGCCATCGGTAATCAAGAGTCGTAGAAAAGCCATTTGCAGTTATTCCTGTATTCTCGTCCTGCAATGGGATGTATTCCAAACGTACGTCTAAACCATGGTGATCCTGGAACAGATATTCATAATTAACCGCATAAAGATTCATCAAGGGCATTGCCAATGCACAGATATTGAAAGCTTGTGTTGGCGGGGACTTTATCTCTTTTGCTGAAATCGTGCCAACGAGCCCCAATATAACAAGTATATATAAAAATTTTCTTATGGTAGTCATCTAATTTCTCCTTACTTACATTCTATAAGCAGAAAATAATCCACCTGAAATCAAAAGAATTGTCTAATCTTGCTGTATTTAATGCACTATACAATTACACTCAGCATTCTCTTATTTGAATTCTCCTAATATTTTAGATAATTATTTCTTGACTTTCGATTGCGATATGATATGCCTTAATTATGAAGAATAGTACATTATCGAATTTCACAGAGGCCGTAGCTGATGAATTACCGGGGATAGTATTTCGATTTACGCTACATGATGAAACAGAATGGAAATTTGAGTTTTTAGAGGGTGATTATTCCTCTTTAACTAGGTTGGGGATTACCCCCCAGCAAATCATGAAGGACTCAACAGCCGTATTGAAGCTTCTTCCATTGGAAGCACAAGTCTGCTTAAATACGTCTTTATATCTTTCTGCTGAAACAATGACACCTTTTAAATGGCTCGGGGAATTCAGGTCGAAACAGGATATTTGTTGGTTGCAATTCAATGCAACACCCTATAAACGAGATGATGGATGTATCTGCTGGTCAGGGTTGGCACTAGATGTCACTGCAGAGAAAAAGCAACAACTTGAAACAGGTCAATTGAATCTACAAGGCGAAACTGATTTCCTTACGGGATTAAAGAATAGAAGAAAATTTATTTCGGTTGTTGAAACAGAACTTCAAAAATTTAAACATCACAGTACTCAGTGTTGCATTGCAATAATTAATATGGACTGGTTCAAAAAAATTAATGAGCTGTATGGCCGCCCAACAGGTGATAAGGTTTTACAACAATTTTCTCAACTCCTTTCAGAAAACCTTAGAGAGGGAGATGTTGCAGCTAGGATTGGGAGAGACAAATTTGCAATCCTGCTTCCCAATACATCAAAAGAACAGGGTTTTAGTGTTTGCTCTAAGATCATTGCAGCGAAAAAGCATTTTGTAGACCAAGCACATGATTTTACCTACTCTTGTAGTATCGGCCTATCCCAAGTAAAGAAAGACGATGATTTAGCTTCTTTCTATAAAAGGGCCGATGACTTGATGTATCAGGCGAAAGAAGCTGGAAGAAATCGATTGGAGATGTAAGGAAATACTTTAAATTGGTTTTAATTAAAGCTCTCTTCATGCAATGAACGAGATTCTCACAATATTCTAGTCAAGACAATCACGTATTTCTTAAAATGATTTCAGAACTTTCCAATACTTATACATATTAGCAAATTCAAAATCTCACATTTATTTTTTTTAACTTTATTAAGCAATAATTTACAATTTATCTCATACTATTAGTACTAATATTTCACCATTACTAGAAAAATTACAAAAACTTTTTTTGACTTTTGGGATATTCTCTCGTATGCTGAATAAAAAGGAGTTTAGAAATTTTGGTTAATTTTGCTTAATTTCTAAATTAATCAAACCATTCAGGAGGAAAGAATGAAAAAGGTTGTATTTGTATTTGTATTTTTGGCTTTGTTACTAATAGCAATGCCAATCTTTGCGCAAGGCAGCAAGGAAGCTACAAACGGTGATGATTACCATCTCGTTCTCAAAATGAGCCATGTATTCGCACCCAATGAGCAACTTACAAAATCGCTTGATATCGTTATCAAAAATATCAGCGACCGCACAAATGGTGCTATTGAAATTCAACAATACCCACAGAGTCAGCTGGCCGTATATAAAGACGGTGTTGAACAGGTTGCTCGTGGGGCAAACTTTATCAGTGTTGAAGATCCTTCATATCTTGGAGATTATGTTCCTGATTTTAACGCCTTGGTGGGACCAATGCTCTATACCAGCTTCGATGAATATGAGTACATGATTCAAACTGATCTCGTAAAAGGAATGCTCAAAGAACTGGAAGATACCTATAGAATCAAGGTATTGGCATTGGATTATATCTTTGGTTTCAGGAACATGAAAACCAATAAAGTCATCACCACTCCTGCAGATCTTAAAGGAATGAAAATCAGAACCCCAGGTAGCCAGTTGTTTATTGACACTATTAATGCAATGGGCGCAACTGCTACCCCACTCGGGTTCAGTGAGACAATCAGTGCTGTCCAGCAGGGGGTAGTTGATGGACTTGAAGGCACCATGGATGCTTACGGCTCTAATGGAAGTGCTGAAGTCGCTAAGAATATGGCATTTACCAGGCATTTCTTGGGAACTTGTGGTGTTTATATCAATGCTGATGTCTTCAATGCTATCCCTGAAAAGTATCAAGTTATTATTCAGGAAGAGTTCACTGCTGGGGCAAAGCAAATGATTAGTGAGATTACAAATAATTATGAAAAGACCAAAGCTAGACTTGAAGCACAGGGAAATAAGTTCAATGAGGTTGATTCAGCTGCATTTGCGGCAACAGTAGGCAGCGTGTACGATAATATGAAAGGGGTAACCCCAGGTATTTACCAAACACTGAAAGACGAACTGGCTAAAATGCCGAAGTAAAAAAAATTGTTAACTACAGGTCGAGAAATATTAGTGTATGATTCAACATGCAAGTTATTCTCGACCTGTAATTTGTTTTAAGGAGATTGCAATCGATGTATCAATCAATTAAGAAAGTACTTTCCAACATTGAGTTAATAATTGCTAGTGGTGCTATCATCGTTACGACACTGCTGGTTATGCTCAATGTTTTCACTCGATATTTTCTTAAGACAGGTATCTTTTGGACTGAAGAAGTGGCTACTGCTTGCTTTGTCTGGTCTGTCTTTGTAGGAGCTGCTGCAGGTTATAAATATAGAGCTCATGTTGGTGTAGATATGTTAGTAAACCTATGCCCACCGAAAACCAAGAAATTTATTACTATTGTTGTCGACCTGATTTTACTTTTAATTAACGGATATATCACTTACATAGCTGTTATCTATTTATCACTTTCTTACACCAAACCTACCCCAGTTCTTGGCATTTCAACAGCTTATATAAGTTCTTCAATATTGGTGAGTTTTGCTCTCATGTCATTGTATTCCGTAATGTTCCTATTCAAAGACATCAAACAGCCAGTCCAAGGAGGAACAAAATGATAGCCTTCATCCCAATTGTTCTTGTATTCATACTTTATTTTTCAAGTATTCCCATAGCATATGCATTGTTTGGATCTTCCTTATTCTATTTTGCAGTTATTGATACAAGCAGCCCAGTAGACCTAATCTTACAGAAATTTGTAACCAGCACTCAATCATTTCCTTTATTGGCCATTCCATTCTTTGTCATGGCAGGATCAATCATGAATTATGCTGGCATCAGCAAAAAACTAATGCAATTTGCAGATGTTCTCACTGGACATATGGCGGGCGGTATGGCCCAAGTCAATGTTTTGTTAAGTATGCTTATGGGGGGCGTCTCCGGCTCCGCAAATGCAGATGCAGCTATGCAAAGTAAAATGTTGGTTCCAGAAATGGAAAAGCGTGGTTATGATCGAGCATTTTCAACAGCAATTACTGCGGCTTCATCTGCAGTAACTCCTGTAATTCCTCCAGGTATTAATCTCATCATCTATGCCCTGATCGCAAACGCTTCTGTCGGACGGATGTTCATGGCAGGATATCTCCCTGGATTGCTCATGACAGTAAGTTTGATGGTCACCGTAACGCTAATTTCAAAACGTCGTGGCTATAAACCTGCAAGAGAGACAAAAGCGAGTGGAAAAGAAATTTTGCATCAACTCATTGATTCAATCTGGGCACTTCTTTTCCCATTTGGAATTATTTTGGGCTTACGAGTTGGTATGTTTACCCCATCTGAAGCGGGGGCGGTAGCTGTGTTTTATTGCATTATCGTTGGCAAGTTTGTGTATAAGGAACTAAAAAAAGAACATATTATTCCCGTATTAAAGGAAACGGTATTGGGTACAAGCGGAGTTGTATTAATCATCGTTTCTGCTTCAGTCTTCGGCTACTACTTGAATTGGGAACGAATACCTCAGGCAATGGCAAGTGGATTGTTAACACTAACCCAAAACAAATATCTAATGCTCATGATCATTAATTTATTGTTTTTAGTGATGGGAATGTTCCTCGAAGGTGGGGCTGCATTGATAATCCTTGCACCTTTACTCGTTCCAGTAGTTACCCAACTCGGAGTTGATGTAATCCACTTTGGGTTGATTTGTATTGTAAACATCATGATTGGAGGGCTTACACCACCCTTTGGTTCTATGATGTTTACTTGCTGCAGCATCACAAAATGCAGTCTACAGGATTTTGTAAAGGAAGTAATTCCTTTCATAGTCGCACTGCTGATTTCTCTATTACTCGTTACGTATGTTCCGATAATAACTCTTATCCTACCCAATTTACTGTATGGAATTGCTTGATTTCATCTGGAGGTTTCAACAATGAAAATTTTTGCTCATCGTGGGTACAGTGGTATGTACCCTGAAAATACTATGCTTGCATTTCAAAAAGCACTCGAGACCGGTTGTGACGGCATTGAACTTGATGTTCAGCTCACTAAAGATAAAAAGTTGGTTGTAATCCATGATGAAACAATTGATAGGACCACGGATGGTACTGGCAATGTCGTTGATTACACACTTGAAGAAATCAGAAAATTTAATGCAGCCGCTAAAAGTTCTTTTGCAAAGGAATTCATGCCGATACCCACATTTCAGGAATATTGCGAATGGGTTAGCAAAACAAACCTAATAACAAACATTGAGATAAAAAGTAGTATTATATACTATAAAGATATAGAAGAAAAAACGATTGAAGTTATCAAATATTTCAATCTTGAAGATAAAGTTCTGATATCTTCTTTCAATCACCTTAGTTTGTGTGCTGTCAAAGCTATCGACGATTCTTTCCCTTGTGGGGCTCTAGTCCCAGAAACAGGCTTAGTGAATGCAGGTTATGCCGCACAAAAATTTGGGTTTGAGTATTACCATCCACCATATTGTGCAATCGACAAAAGCAAGGTCCAGGAATGTCATGATCACAACATAGGCGTGAATGTTTGGACAATAAATACGATGCACCAATTAATTGATTGTTATAATTGGGGTTGCGATGGAGTCTTTACAAACTATCCAGACGTCTGCAAAGCCTTTGTCGATACACAGAATTAAAAAAGGATCATTAAAGTAGGAAGTTGAAGATTTTCAAAAGCTAAAATCTTTAACTTCCCTTCGCATTCAGCTTTTATAAGACATCTTTATAATTGGCACGTATTAATTCGACTTTCGTGGAACTCCTGTAGAATTACGCACTATTAAACGATTGTGATACTCTACTCTCGTCACTCCACTCCCTTCTGAAACACGGGGAGGAATCTTGTGCATTTTTTCATGAACCAGTCTCACAGCACTCCGCCCACCTTGAATAATATAGTGTTCAACACTGGTCAGTTTGACGCCTGAAAAAGATGAAGGGTAAATATTATCAAATCCGCAAACGCTGTAATCATTAGGGATAGAATAGCCTTGGTCTACTATCGCATCCATCACTCCATAGGCAACCATATCATTGATTGCAACCATAGCTGTCACATCAGGATATTCCCTCATGCATTGTTTAGCTAGGGCATACCCTGTTTCATGCTCAACATCAATTGTATTCAACTCGGTAAAAGATGGAATTTCTCGCGTAACCAAATAAAGTTTTGCATCTAAACCCGTTTGATTGATTTGAGATTTTAAGCCTTCATATCTACGCACACGAGCGCTATGTTCGCTATTCAAACTAGTGCAAATATAGGCAATATTATGATGTCCCAGCTCCAATAAGTGTTTAGCGACCAATATTCCTGCATTGTAATTGTTCACATCTACTGTATCCAAACCAAGTTCATTCTGCTTATCACCAACAGCTACGACTGGAATTATTTTGCTTAATTCCCTCACCAACTCAGGTTGCTGAGGAATCATGGCAAATATCATTCCACCAATGGAAGGCTCTTTGGCTAACTCACAAATTTGCTTTTCTTTTTCAGTATCCCAATACGTGGTACAAATCATTGTTCTTAAACCTTGAGCATTTGCTTCCTGTTCCATACCTTGGATGAGTGTCGCAAAATATGGGTTAATAACTGATGGACAAACAAGCAAAATAATCTGACGCTCATTTTTAGAGCGTTTAGTAACATACCCAAGTTCTTTGCTAACTTTATACACCATTTCAATAGTCTCACGTGGAAAGCGCGAAAGATTTTTCCCTGTAAGAACCATTGAGACGCTTGCCGTTGAAAGGCCCACTTTTTGTGCAATATCCAGTAATGTTACAGATTTTCTCTTCATATGCCTGCCTATCAATCTCAGTTGTTTAATATTAAACAATTTAAAAGTCACCGCGCAAGTACAATGTCTATCTTAATCTAAGTTATCTACAAAAATATGCTGCTTTACAGCCTAAAACATTTATGAAGTCTAAATGGATTGTCATTAAATTTAGTTAAAATTCTTCGAAAAGTATTTTCATTTACAATTCTCTGCTCTCATAAGCTTCTTTTAGGCAGGTAAGGGAAAACTTTGAGTTAGCCCTGCAAATACGATACAATGATGTATAGTATTCAGGGGGCTCTTATGATTACCGTTCAGCCGGTCTTGTCAAAACATGATTGGAATCTATTTTTCCATTTTCCCAATAAACTTTATAAGGGCAATCCTTACTACGTACCTTCTTTGATTTCAGATGAGAGACGAACATTCAATCCTGAGCTGAATCCTGCTTTCGAACATATTAAATCAAGGGCATTTCTCGCTACACAAAACGGTAAGGTGGTTGGTCGTATTGCGGCCCTCATCAACTACAAACTCAATGAAACACAACAAAAGAAATATATGCGTTTCACTCGCTTTGATGTCATTGATGACATTCAGGTAAGTCGCTCACTTTTTGACGAAGTATTTGAATGGGGAAAAAGCGAAGGGATGGACACTATCATTGGTCCCATCGGGTTTTCAGAACTTGATAAACAGGGGCTATTGGTGGAAGGTTTCGACCAATTAGGAATGTATATTACATTGTATAACCACCCCTACTATGCCGACCATCTTACTCAATTGGGGTTTACGAAAGATGTTGACTGGGTGGAATACAAAGTCTTTGTTCCCGATCATCTTGATCCTAGAATTGAAAGAATTAGTGAAATAGCACAAAAAAGACATGGATACCGCTTACTCTCTTTCTCCAATAAAAAGGAAGTCCTTCCCTACGCGTACCAAATGTTCCATATGTATAATGAGGCATTTGCAAAATTTTATGGTTTCTTTCCGCTCAGTGATGGACAAATCAATCTGACCATAAAGCAATTCTTAAGTTTGGTCAGTTTGGACTATATCTATGTAGTTGTGGATGTATCCGACTCAGTCATAGGATTTGGAATTATGGCACCTTCCCTTTCTCATGCAATGCAAAAGGCTAAAGGCCATCTTTTTCCTTTCGGTTTTATACAAATCCTTAAGACTATGAAACACCACACTATATTGGATATGTATCTTATTGCAGTAAAACCTGAATATATGGGCAGGGGGGTAAATGCCGTCATCCTTCAGGCGGGTATAAAGAAGGCGATGGAAAATGGGGTGCGTTATGCCGAGACTGGACCTGAGCTTGAGTATAATGACAACGTCCAGACCCAGTGGCAGGGATTCAAGACTGAACAACATAAACGACGACGTTGTTATATACGTTCCCTTACTGAATAGGATGGAAGTTCACATGAAACCAATCATTGAGACAGAACGTTTAATCCTAAGAGAAATGAACCAAGCAGACTACCCCTCTCTTGCTGCAATATTACAAGACGAGAAGACCATGTACGCATACGAAGGAGCATTCAGTGACAGAGAGACTCAAATGTGGCTTGATCGAAACGTACATAGATATGCTCAAGAGGGATTTGGATTGTGGGCAGTTATAGAAAAAGAAACAGGGTTGATGATTGGACAATCAGGTCTAACTTGGCAAACAATCAACGAAACAAAAGTCATTGAAGTAGGATACTCGTTCAATCGTGCATATTGGGGTCATGGTTATGCTACTGAAGCGGCCAAAGCATGCAAGGAATATGCTTTTACCGTTCTTCATTGCTCTGAGGTATATTCCATTATACGTGATACTAATATTGCATCGATGAATGTAGCCATTCGAAACGGCATGCTCGTACGTGCTCGATTTATCAAGCACTATCGAGGAATTGATATGCCACATCTTGTGTTCGCAGCTAAAACAGATTAGTGCCAAAATTCCTTCTTTCTGGAATGTTTAATACTACATCTAATATAAATAGGCTAAAAACAAAAATATTTATTTACTTAACAACAAAGTAGTTACATATCATCAAAAATTTAAATATCTTGAAAAAATATTAAATTGACATCTCATTCCATGAAAAGTGGTTTACTAAATTAATGAAATAAACCTTGACAGCGCTATACATTTGTCTTATACAGTCAAACAATACGTCAAAGGCGATGTGGTGTAATACCGCGTCGCCTTTTTCTTTGTATAGGGGCTTATTGGGATAAATTCAGAATCACGAGAAACAAGAAAACCATACTCTAGGAGGAGTTGAAATGGCAAATTCAAAGGTTCAAGAAGGAACACTCGCAAGTTTTTTCAATTTTAAAGAGAAAGGCACAACCTACAAAATTGAATTATTAGCAGGTTTGACGACGTTTGTAACAATGATCTATGTATTGTTTTTACAGCCCATGGCGATGGTTGGAGGTTCCGAATCCTTTATTGACATCAATGGAGTCGAAATTTCTAAATCAGCAATTCTTATTATGACTGCGTTGATCTCTGGTATCTCTACCATTGTGATGGGCCTCTACACAAAACTTCCGTTTGCCCTATCAACCGGCATGGGAATCAACTTCCTCCTCGGCGGTATGCTACAGTCTGGGCAGATCTCCTACGGTGGAATGATGGCTATTATCTTTACCTCTGGTCTTATTTTCATCCTTCTTTCCATTTTGGGAATAAGATCCTACATTGTTGAATTGATTCCCAAGAACATTAAGTTTGCAATCAGCGCTTCTATTGGATTCTTCCTTGCGTACCTTGGATTTTCCAATTCTGGTTTGGCTGATTTCTCATCCGGTATTGCAATGGGCGACTGGAGTTCCCCGGCTGTACTTCTTTCATTGATCGGCTTCTTGTTGATCATTGCATTGGAAATCAACAAGGTTCGCGGAGGTATTCTGATCGCTGTTTTGATCACTACCCTCATAGGAATTCCCATGGGCGTTACATACATCCCAACCTCATTCGCTGTTCCAGCTGCCTCCGATGTAAAGAACATCGTTTTTAATTTTAATTTTGGAGAGATTTTCACTCCTGCGATGATCACCATCATCTTTACCGCTTTCTTCGGAGACTTCTTCTCCACACTCGGAACCGTATTAGGTCTTGGCGGCAGATTGAATCTTCTTGATGAAGAAGGAAACCTTCCTGGAATCCAGAAGCCATTCCTCGTAGACTCAATCTCTACTTCAGTTGGAGCACTCTTCGGTTGTACCACGATCACGACCTATGTTGAATCTGCATCTGGTGTAGAAGCCGGTGGCAAGACTGGTTTCACCTCTTTGGTCGTAGGAATCATGTTCTTGCTCTCTATTTTGCTTGCACCGTTCGTATTGATCATTCCTGGTGCTGCTACAGCTCCTGCTCTGATTTACATTGGTTTCATCATGGTATCAGAGATTAAGAGAGTTGACTTCAGCTCCTTGGAAGAGTCTTTTGCTCCTTTCATCGTACTTGCATTCACCCTGTTCTTTGCAAACTTTGCAGCAGGAATTGCAGGAGGAGTTATTTCTCACGTATTTGTTAAGATTGTTACCAGAAAATTCAAAGATATCGGCATCGGGCTTTATATCCTTGCAATCTTCATGATTTTCTACTTCATAATCTAACAACATACGCGAAATAACAAATAGGACGGAGAAATGAAAAAATTAACAGTAGAGGAAAGAAAGCAACTGGTTGATACCGCTCGTGGAGATGGTACATTCGATCTGGTGATTCAAGACGTATCTCTCTTCAATGTCTTCACGGATGAAGTCTATCCTGTAGAAATTGGAATTAAGAATGGGTATGTTGCATATGTAGAAAGCCGCGAGGAGTTCTTCAATACACTTCCTGCCCTATCTTATATCAAAGGAGAGGGCTCAGTTGCAGTCCCCGGATTCATCGATTCTCACATGCATATCGAAAGTAGCATGCTTACTCCTGTTAATTTTTCAAAAATCGCTGTTCCTAAAGGCACAACAACCATCGTCACGGACCCTCATGAAATTGGAAATGTACTGGGGATCCGTGGCGTACAGTATATGGTTGAAACGGGGGAAGCTACCCCTATGTACCAGTATGCTCTTGCTCCGTCCTGTGTGCCCGCCGCTCCAGGACTGGAGACTTCTGGTGCTGACTTCAATGCACAAGAAATTGAAGAGCTACTGAAACTCGACAAGGTAATCGGTATTGCTGAAGTAATGGATTACTATGGAGTAATTCATAACTCACAGAGGATGGTAGACATCCTCGCTCTTGCAGAAGAAAAGGGACTGTTCATTCAAGGCCATCTCTTTACGCAAGATCCGAAGGAACTTGCTGCTTATCTTTGCGCAGGACCTCACAGTAACCACGAATTGTCATCCGGAGCAGATGCCCTACTCTCAGTACGTAATGGCATGTCCGTTGATGCCAGAGATAGTTCATTTGCAAAGAACATCAAAGAACTAATAGGTGGTATCTCCCATCTTACCAATTTTACCGAGTTATCCATTTGTACTGATGACAGGGAACCTGAGTTGATTACCACCGAAGGTCATATAGATGACTGTATCAGAAGCGCTGTCAGGTCAGGGTTATCCGCCAAGGAAGCAATCAAGGCTGCAACAATCAATACAGCACGCCAATATGGATTTAAGAAGCTTGGAGCCATTGCCCCAGGGTATATTGCAAATATCAACTTGATCGGTTCCTTGGAGGACATAAAGGCTAAGAAAGTATTCTTCGAAGGCGAACTGGTAGCTGATGCTGGCAAACTTCTCAAAGAAATCAAGCATACCCCACATCCGGTAGAAACGGAAAACAGTGTGCATATTCCTCTAATTACAGAAGAGATGCTCAAGATTAAAGCCCCAGTTGAAAATGGAAAGATAAAGGTTCGTGTCCTAGCTCCTATCGATAAGAAGAGCTCTATCTGTAATGAAAGTATCGAAGAACTTCCAGTTGTTGATGGATACATCTCATTGAAAGATCATCCAGACCTTAACTACATTGCAATCATCCATAGACACGGTAGAAACAAGAATATGATGGTTGGAGTAATTCGAAACTTCCATCTGGAAAAAGGAGCGATAGCAGGAACGGTCAGCCACGATTCCCACAATCTTGCTGTAGCGTATACAAACATCGAAGATGCTCTTACCGCAATCAATGAGATCAAGGCACTTGGTGGAGGTGTTGTCTATGCAGATGCAGGACAGACATCTTCCTTGGCGTTACCGGTTGCTGGCTTGATGTCAGACCGTGAAGCATCAGAAGTAATACCACAGATCCAACATATGAACTCCATCCTCAGCAAAGTGGGTCTGGAGGCTTATAACCCTGTAATGCGTTTGGCTACAGTCGCCCTGCCTGTTATCCCAACAATGAAGATTACAGATATGGGTCTTGTTGATACAATCAATCAGAAATTCATGGATTTATTTGTGTAAGTAATATTAAAAAATAAAGCTTCTAGCAGATAGTTGGGTAGGCAATCAATGCCTACCCAATTGTATTTTAAACAGTAATATCTTTATTTAACATTTCAAGATATAGTTCCAGTTTTCCCCCTCTACTTACCCTTTGTCCTTTATGAAGGGTGGCACCTCAAGCATTACCTGTTTATGGGATTCTTTTAAAATCCATTCAGGACTGTATTATTCAATTGGTTAATAAAATTAGCAACCTCTATAGGTTCTTCCTTCATACCATCTATAGCCCACGATTTCAGAATGCTTGTAAATCCATGGGTCATGAATAAGTAAAGCCATTCACGGTGTATTGGAGAACCTTTAGGAAAGAGCTGTTCTATCGCACTCTTTTTAATTGAATAACTCTCTTCAATCAACCGATCAAAAAAGGAGGGGTCTCCATTCTCAGAAAAAAGGAGTACATATTCAACGGAATTCTGGCGCATAGCATTTATAATTATAAGTATCGTATCTGTGATATTCTTGTTATCTGCCTTTTCGATCAGAGCCCGTAAGGACGATATGAATTCTTCCTCGGTTTGCCTCATTACGTCAAAAGGATCAGCGTAATATCTATAAAAGGTAGCTCTGTTAATCTCTGCTAAACTACAAATATTTGTTACAGAAATCTTGTTTATTGGCTGTTTCTTCAGAAGAGAAAAGAAGTTTTCTCGAATAACTCTCTTTGTATACCTAACACGTGCATCTGTTTTCAAATCTATCTCCCAAATAAAAATTATCTGATATTAAACACTTTTCCTTAATATGTTTAACATCTAACAAAAAGCCATAATTTTGCTGATTGCTTATTCTCTATGCTGCGATTATATTCTAGACAATCAATAAATACAACACTTGTTGCATAACTAACATATTGTTGTTTTACATCAACTAGGATTGAATAGGAGTAATACATAATGAGTGGAATTTTAAATGGAAAAGTTGCAATCGTTACAGGCTCAGGGCAAGGAGTCGGAAGGGAAATAGCACTTTGCCTTGCAAAAGAAGGAGCAAAGATTATTACAAATAATCGAAAACCAGGATCTTCGATAAATGCATTTGAGAAAACGTCTCTTGCTTTTACAGCAGAGGAACAAGCAGCTCTTAAAGCAATGTCTGGAGATGCTCAAACGACTGCAGATGAAATTATAAAAAATGGCGGAGAGGCATTTCCCTTCTTTGGGGACGTGAGTAGTTATAAAGTTGCTGAAGACATGGTCAAAACGGCAATAGAAAAATATGGTCGCATTGATATCGTAGTCAACAATGCTTCATCAAACTGGGTTGGTAACATTATGGATATGGATGAGGAGCTCTGGAATATAAGCATCACATCTAAGTTAACGGGTGCTTTTAACCTGATGCATCACGCTATGCCATATATGAAAGAGCAAAAGTATGGACGAATCATTAATTCGGCATCTGATGCATTCCTTGGTTTGCTCGGTTATGCAGCGTATGGTGCTGCGAATGCAGGTTTAGTCGCTTTAACTAAAGCCGCTGCACAGGATGTTGAGGAATATGGAATAACTATTAATGCGTATACTCCCCTCGCCCGAACTAGAGCTTGGCTGAACGCAGCTACGACGTATAGACTGCAAGGGGTCCCTACAGAAGCTCTGGAAGCAGGGGCTCCAGAAGCGATGAAAAGAACAGCTGAAGGAATGGTTCCATTCATAGCCTATTTAGCCTCTGATGATGCAGCAAAGATTACCGGCAATCTATTCAAACTTTCATCTGATGGAGAAATCGGACTTTGGTCAGATTCTGAAGTTATCAGGGAAATCAAAAAGGATGATGGATTCTGGAATGTTGAAGAACTCAAGACGAGAATTCCAGAAGAGCTACTCTAAAATACAATTTTATAAGCATTTAGTAATCCAATCATATTTTAATTACACAAAATATGAGTTTCATAAGTTGGGTAAAAGAATTCACCATGAATTGAGTTTCCGCTGACTCACATGTTCTGAGTCTTTCACAAATCATTTTAATACAAAGTTATATAAAGGAAAAAGATTATGCCAATTACCGGTTCAAGCAAAATTAAGGAAATACTAGCAAACGAAAAAGCCAGAGCTATCGTACGGAAATACTTCCCAGGAATAGATGATTCAAGAATAAAAGCAGGTGCGGGGATGCCTCTAAAAACCGTGTTTGCTTTTCCACAGTCAAAAATGCCAAAAGAT
>QJZS01000129.1 GCA_003247345.1 Spirochaetales bacterium | reverse complement strand
CGAACTTTCGCATGATTTGAGATCTCCTTTGACTTCCATCCAAGCCTATGTCTCTGGTTTGCTTGATGGTATTGCCAATACCGATGAGTCAAGGCATCGATATTTGCTGACCATACAGAAGAAGGCTGAGGATATTCAAAATCTTGTTACCCAAATGCTGACGTTCTCAAAGATGGAACTGGAAGAATACCCTCTACATCTTGAAAGTCTTGATCTGAAAGCACTGCTTGCTTGAGGAATTCATAGCGGAAGTGCAACCTGAATTTAATACGCAAGGGCTTTCGATAACTGCAGAGCTTTGTGAAGCACATGCCAAAGTGGATCGTGCAGCAATGAAACGTATATTAACCAATATCTTGGATAACAGTGTTAAATATAGAACCGGGGAGCAAGGATCGTTACATTTTGTACTTACCGATGAAGATGAAATGTACCAACTTGCTTTAATCGATGATGGTCCTGGGGTAAAAACAAAATCTCTTGCCAAACTGTTCGACCTTTTTTATCGTGAAAGTAATTCACGACAAAATCCTCAGCGAGGTAGTGGTCTTGGATTAGCCATTGTAGCGAAAATTATCGAGAGGATGGGCGGAACCATTCGTGCTGAAAACGCAGACCCTCATGGATTGTCCGTCATAATTAGATTACCAAAGGAAAATTGATATGTACCATATTCTGGTAGTGGAAGATGACCAAGCCATAGCAACCATCATACAAGAGTATCTAATATTTGATGGCTTTTCAGTAACGATTGCCTCTGATGGTCCAAGTGGATTGGCTCAGGGGCAGAGTGGGACCTTTGACTTAGTCCTCTTGGATGTCATGCTTCCAAGGATGGACGGGTTTACTGTGTGTCGGAAATTAAGGGAAACAGTTGATATTCCCATTTTGATGGTTTCTGCCAGACAGGAAGATATTGATAAGATAAAAGCCTTGGGACTTGGTGCTGACGATTATATCGAAAAACCGTTTGTCCCTAGTGTCCTGATTGCCAAGATAAAAGCCCATATCACCCGATATGAGCGTCTCAAGAACACGGTTAAACGAACTGCCAGAATCAGCATAGCCGGTATAGTCATCGATACTGATACACACCGCGTCTACGTTGATGAAGCCGAAATTGAGCTTAAGAACAAGGAATATGAACTTCTTCTGTTCTTTTTACTGCACCCCGGCTCAGTTTTCAATCGAGAATCACTTTACGAAGAGATTTGGGGTATGGATGCAGTCGGTGACAATACTACCGTTGCAGTTCATATCAATAGATTACGAGAAAAAATTGAGAAGGATCCCTCAAACCCCAAATATATTCAAACAGTATGGGGCGTAGGATACCGTTTTTCTGAGTCAGTTTAAACTTTTTTTAAAAATGTAACATAGTTAGTTTAACTCTGTATGTCAGAGTATGGGTGTACAAAGGAGTACACCCATGAAAATCTTGATTACATCAGACGTATACAAACCGACCGTAAATGGGGTCGTTACTTCCTTGGTCAATCTTCAGAAAGGCTTGACTGAGTTGGGTCATGAGGTTCGTGTCCTCACCCTCTCAGAATCACATACAACATATTATGAAAACGACGTATGGTATTTGAGTTCCCTGAACTCAGGGAATATTTATCCTGGAACACGGGTAAGGGATACCCTTGCAAGAAAGCCGATGAAAGATTTGATCAATTGGAAACCGGATGTTGTTCATTCACAAAGTGAATTCAGTACATTTACCTTGGCAAAACATATTGCAAATGCGGTGGGAGCCCCATTGGTGCATACCTACCACACACTCTATGAGGATTATACGACGTATTTTTCCCCGAATGAGAAAATGGGGCGTATTGTAGCCCAACTCTTTACCCGAAGAATATTGTCCAAGACGGATGCCGTGATTGCTCCGACTTCAAAGATAGAGCGTCTTCTTCTCTCTTACGGTGTAGAAAAACAGATAGCGGTCATTCCTTCGGGAATTGACCTTTCTCGTTTTACACCTGCAAAAGAGAATAATGAAAGCTTGTCCTTGAAGGCCAAATTTGGAATCCCTTCCACTTCGAAGGTAATTGTTTTTGTCGGGCGTTTGGCAAAAGAGAAGAATATTGATGAATTGATCAGAAATTTCCCAGTTGCAAAAGAAAACCTTTCCTTGCTTTTGGTCGGCGATGGCCCCGAGCGTGAGGATTTGGAACAATTGGTCAACTCTTTGCATTTGCAGAAACGAGTATTCTTTGCAGGCATGCAGGATCCAAAAACTATCGCTAGTTTTTATCAAATGGGAAGCGTCTTCTCCAGTGCCTCCACAAGTGAAACTCAAGGCCTTACCTACGTGGAAGCCTTGGCCTCTGGTTTGCCTGTCCTATGTCGTGCTGATGACTGTCTCGATGATCTCGTCCAAGATGGGATAAATGGTTGGCAGTATCACTCGCAATCAGAATACCACGAGTACCTCGATAGAATCTGTAACGATGAAGAGCTTCGCTCAAGACTTGCCACCCAAGCTTTATCGACAAGTAAGCGATATGACCGGATAATTTTTGCCCAATCGGTCCTAGATGTATATAAGCAGCTCATCACAGACTTCAGGCAAATTGGAAGGGCTTCAGCGTGACAAGAAGAATACTGCAAGTCCTATCTTTGCTGGGTTTGGTAGCAAGTCTCATATACGGCATCTACTTGTGGAAAACTGGGGTGCTTACCTCATTGGATTCCTTGCACACATATGTTTCTGGGTATGGTTCTTGGTCGATGTTATTTTTCCTTGCCTTCCAGGCTATTCAAGTCATTTTACCCATCCTCCCCGGTGGATTGGGATGTTTGGTAGGTGTTTTGGCATTTGGTGTTATGAAAGGGTTTGTATTTAACTATGTAGGAATTGTCGTTGGTTCCCTCGGAGCCTTTGCTTTGTCTCGCTACTATGGGCGGCCTTTGTTGTACCGTTTCTTTTCCACTTCCATGGTAGAAAAATACGATCGTTGGATGGAAAAAAAAGGCAGATTCGTGAGGTGGTTGGCAATTTTGATTTTCATGCCAGTTGCCCCTGATGACTATCTTTGTTTCTTGGCAGGCACCACGACAATTTCCTGGCGCTCATTCACAACTATTATTGTCTTGGGAAAACCCTTCTCCATTGCCCTATACAGCCTTGGACTTACTACGCTTTTTACCCATCTCATTTCATGGAATTAGATTTAAATGAATCGCAAACATCTTACTTTTGTACTTTTCCTAGGCTTGGCTTCTACTTCACTTTGGGCTACTTCGCAAGATATTCTCTCCCTCTCTCAAACCGATTGGGATGCTCTTTTACAAGGTCAGGATCTTACCCGTTCAGTTATTTGGACAGATTCAGTCGCATCCCTTGCTCCCGATGGTTCGATTGCCAAGGAGCAGACCATAGAATCAGAACAACGGGCTAAAGGCATTTCAGTGGCATCTTTGGCATTTGTTCCTTACCCAAAAGATTGGGCAACGCAGACCGAAGAACAGAGAAAACTGGAGCTGTATAACCTCTTGCACCATGTATCAACGCTTGATGGGTTACGTTATGGGGATAAAAATAAAGTCTTATTCTCTGAATCCTATACCATATCGGATCCTGAGAATAAGAAATCTAAGATAACGGATCCGGTAGTTCAGCAGCTTCCCTCGACAAGTACATCGTATGTCTGTCAGGAGGATTCAATCTTTGGGAAAAATATATATGAACACAATTACCAAATTTCCAAGGATGAAGTGTTCGTGAATATCACCAATCTGACTACCATGAAATTCCTTGGTATATCCTTTGTTAAACCAAAGGATATGTCACTTTATTTATCGGCCATACAGATTCCTGATGGTATTCTTTTGTATGCCGGGACCACCTTGGCAACTACCGAACCGAAAGTTTCCTTCCTCTTCTGGAATTTCAATCTGGCCGATGAATCGATGAACCGAATCATGGCATACCAAGATTGGTTCAAAACACAGGTATAAGTTATGAAGGTATTATTATATTCCGGATCTTGGAATCTAGTAAAAGAAAGCGGGGTGGGGCAAGCTTTGCTGCACCAAGAGGCGATGCTCCAGGCCAATGGTATCGCTACAACTCGCACTTGGGATGCTGATGCTACAATCATCCATGTGAATACAGTATTTCCTGATACTATTTTTGCAATCAGAAAAGCAAAGAGGAAAGGAATGCTCGTGGTTCGGTATGCTCATTCGACCATGGAGGATTTCAAACGGTCGTTTACAATGTCAAATGTTTTGGCTCCATTGTTCCGCATGTGGATACGATTTTTATACCAGCAAGGAGATGTGGTCATAACACCTACTCCGTATTCAAAGCATCTATTGGAAGAATACGGTGTAACCAAACCGATAATAGCTCTTTCCAACGGGGTTGATACAAACCGATTTTATCCAAGTGAAGAAAAGCGAGTGACTTTCAGAAAAAAATACGGTTTCTCTGATTCTGATACGGTGGTCATCGGAGTTGGCCATTTTATTGAACGTAAGGGAATCTTGGATTTTCTTGCTTTGGCGAAAAGAATGCCACAGGTGCGATTTCTATGGTTTGGGCATACCTCATCTTCTTTGATGACAAAGAAAGTGAAACAAGCTGTGGCAGATAAGCCTGTAAATGTGCAATTCCCAGGATATGTTGATCAAGATGCGCTCTCAGAAGCCTATTGTGGGTCGGATTTGTTTCTCTTTCCGAGTTTTGAAGAAACTGAAGGAATTGTTGTGTTGGAGGCCCTCAGTTGTGGTATACCTGTGATAGTACGCGATATTCCTGTATACGGCGATTGGTTGCTAAATGGGAAAAATGTATATAAAGGCAAAAACTTGGAAGATTTCCAAAGGCTTGTAACTTTATGCGATAGGGGCTCGCTTGGCAATTTGGCTGAAGCAGGGTTGAAGGTGGCAAAGCAACGGAGTATTCCTGCTATGGCAAGCCAGATGATGGAATTGTATCAAAAATATAATGGGGGAACGGTCGGATATGCTGAGTGTATATGAACTCAGAACATTAGATGCATTGCAAACCATACATACCCAATTCCTGGATTGGTTGATGATAAGTTTTACTCACCTTGGTGAGTATGGCATCATCTGGATTGTTTTGGGTCTCGTGTTGATGGTAAGACCCAAAACTCGAAAGGTCGGCTTTGCTGTGCTTATTTCCCTCCTTCTTGATCTATTGGTCACCAACGTGTGGTTGAAGCCGTTTGTTGCTCGCTTGCGTCCCTGTGATATCAATCCCTCCATCCAGTTGCTCATTCCCCGTCCAACGGATTATTCGTTCCCTTCAGGCCATGCAGCCGCATCGTTTACTGCTGCTTTTACCCTTTTGGGATTGAAAAGCCGTCTGGGCTGGCCCTCAATGGCTCTTGCTGTTCTTATTTCTTTCTCACGTTTGTATCTCTATGTGCATTATCCGACTGATGTACTAGCCGGTATGTTGGTTGGTGTCAGTATCGGGACGATGGTCTCTTTTGCCTTTAAACTCAAGCTTGCCGGGGATGAAATAGCACTGGCAAGTCACTCAAAAATTCAATAAAATCGGACCTTTTAATCTTTTTTGCATTTTGGAGAAACCTCCTGTAAGATAATGAAAGGAGGCCAATCTATGGATATGTTGAGACAACAGTATGAACAGTTGGGTGCAGATGCAGATGAGGAACAACGAAAAATCACTGCACAAGCATTAGAAAGAAGACAATATTCTCCGATGCTCATTCTTGATGTACCAGAGTTCTTTTATCTTACGAAGGCAGATATGCTTTCCGAATTTGATCGTGTCATGAAGTTGCCAGCCACGTCCAAAGAGTTGAAGGCTGTAGTAGGGATAGCAGATCCCGATCAGATTAAGGAAAAACATTTGACCACCTTACTTCATCACTATGAACTGTTGTGTGGCCTCAGGAACAACGATGCGGAAGCCTGGGCAACCGTAAATGAACTGTACGAGGATGATTGACGAAGAATCCTGATGGTACTTCATTGCCCAAACAAGGCAACAGTGGTAGAGTCGGATTGGAGCATCATACATGGAACAGATAGTCAGCAAAGCCTTACATTACGAATCGCTCATCCTAGCAATGAAAGGATCAGAGGCAAAAGTAGCTGATGCGTTTGAACAAGCCTCCTCTCGTTTTGATGTTTCAGAACCACTACCTCTCCATGTTTCAGAATATGCGTCCCTTTTGGGTGTTGACGAATCTTTACTGAGTGATGCGTATTATCATTGTCGTCCTTCGTTTGAAGAGATGGATGACGCTACCATCGTAATCGACAGTGAAAGCCCTTTCTGGCCGAAACAAGTACAGAATTTTGACTATACTCCCAAATTTCTCTATGTGAAGGGAAATATTTCTCTTTTGAAAGAACCCTCCGTATCGGTAATTGGGACCCGGACTCCTTCCTTGGAAGGAAAACAACTTGCACTGGAGACAGCACAAGCGTTGGGAAAATCCGGATATGTGGTTACCAGTGGGCTGGCTCTCGGTATCGATGGGGTGGCCCACAAAGGGGCGTTGGCAAACGGGTTTCGTACTATGGCGGTAATTGGTACTCCTCTTTCCACTTGTTATCCCGTCGAACATACTGATTTGCAGAATGAAATAGCAAAATCAGGAGCAGTGGTCAGCCGGTTTGCTCCTTGTACCAGTACCCAGAAGTGGCACTTTTTACTCCGTAATAGATTGATGAGCGCCCTATCTCTCGCTTCGGTGGTCGTGGAAGACCGTGATGGGGGTGGGGCGGTTCGCCAAGCTTCCTTTGCTCTGCAGCAAAAAAAGTTCTTGTTCATCTACCAGTCCAGTGTAGATAACCATAGCGTTCTATGGCCACGTCAGTTTGCAAACCAAAGTAGGGTGTTTACCATTAAAAAAAGTCAGGATATTCCAAGAATACTCAGTAAAGCAGTTGAAACGAAACTTTCTGTTGGAAAACCCAAGGAGAAGGTGGTACAACTGGACCTCTTCTCATCCTAGTCGCCTTGACATAAAAACACTGGGAACACTACTATCTACAATTATGAAAACCCAGTTGACTGCCAACGAATTAAGGCAAAAATTCATTGATTTTTTTGTATCCAAAGGGCACTCCCAAATTAGTGGAGCATCCTTGATTCCTGAGAACGACCCAACGGTCTTGTTTACCACTGCTGGTATGCATCCATTGGTTCCCTATATCCTGGGAAGTGAACACCCGGCAGGCAAGCGCCTGACCGACTACCAGAAGTGTATCCGTACTGGTGATATCGAAGCAGTAGGGGATCCGCATCACCTTACTTTCTTTGAAATGCTCGGTAACTGGTCCTTGGGAGACTACTTCAAGAAAGAAGCAATTTCTTTCAGCTATGAGTTCCTTACCGAGGTGCTTGGCATCGACTCTTCACTTCTATCCGTCACGGTATTTGCAGGTGATGATGAAGTCCCTCGCGACGATATAGCTGCAGCGGCTTGGGAAGGCTATGGCATTCCTAAAGAGCGTATCTACTTCCTTGGACGCGAAGACAACTGGTGGGGTCCTGCCGGTGAAACCGGACCATGTGGACCTGATAGTGAAATGTTCATTGATACCGGTCGTCCTAAATGTTCCGATGACTGTCGTCCCGGATGTTCTTGCGGCAAATACTTTGAGATTTGGAACGATGTCTTCATGGGCTACAAGAAAAACAGTGATGGCAGCTATGAAGAGATGGAAAGAAAATGTGTTGATACCGGTATGGGTATCGAACGTACCATCGCAATTTTGCAGGGTAAGAAGTCTGTCTATGAAACAGAAGTCTTCACCCCGATCATTGCCGGCATCGAAAATCTTTCTGAAAAGAAATATGGAACAGATGAGGATGTGGATACATCAATTCGCATCATTGCCGACCATATTCGCACCAGTGTATTCATCCTTGGCGACCAGCGTGGTATGGCCCCTTCTAATGTTGGACAGGGCTATATCCTCCGTCGTTTAATCAGACGTGCAGTAAGACATGCTCATAAGCTTGGAATCGGAGGCTCTTTCCTCGGTGATCTTGCTTTGATCGTTTTGGATCTGTACAAAAAGCCCTATCCAGAGTTGCTTGAAAACAAAGAGTTCATCCTCTCTGAATTGGCACAGGAAGAGACTAAATTCTCTGAAACTCTTGCAAAGGGAGAAAGAGAATTTGAGAAAATGCTTCCAAACCTTCTCAAAGGTAAGAATAGGATCATCGGTGGAAGAACAGCATTCAAGTTGTACGACACCTACGGGTATCCCATCGAGTTGACCAAGGAATTGGCAGCAGAACATGGATTCACCGTTGATGAAGAAGGCTTTAAGGCTGCATTTGAGAAACACCAGGAAGTAAGTCGCAGTGGTGCAGACAAACAGTTCAAAGGCGGTCTTGCAGACCACAGTGAACGTACAACTGCCTTGCATACAGCCACCCATTTGCTTCATAAGGCTTTGAGAACAGTTCTTGGCGAACATGTTGGTCAGAAGGGATCAAACATTACTACTGAAAGACTTCGCTTCGATTTCACCCATCACTCTGCAATGAGTAAGGAAGAAATCCAGCAAGTTGAGGATATGGTCAATGAGCAGATTCAGAGAAATCTGCCGGTAACCGTTGAAACCATGACATTGGAAGAGGCAAAAGCTCAAGGAGCTATCGCATTCTTTGATAGTAAATATGGTGAGCAGGTCAAAGTATACACAATCGGGGATTTCTCCAAGGAAGTATGCGGCGGCCCACA
>QJZS01000227.1 GCA_003247345.1 Spirochaetales bacterium | reverse complement strand
TTTCGCCACCTGCAGGTATTCACTGAACTTGTCAGGGCTGTTCATTTCGTTGGTCAGGTTTGCTGCCCAGAATTCAGCTGGGTAGTTTGCTTTCAAGAATGCCGTTTGATAAGCAACGACCGAATATGCTACCGCATGGCTCTTGTTGAAGCCGTACCCAGCAAATGGTTCAAGCATTTCGAAAATCTCGATTGCATGTTGTTCAGTTCTTCCCAGTGCTTTTGCACCGGCGATGAATTTCACCTTCTCCTTTTCCAACGCCGCGACTTTCTTTTTACCCATGATACGACGCAGAATATCTGCACCGCCAAGTGAATAGCCTGCGATGATCTGGGCTACCTTCATTACCTGTTCCTGGTAGACGATAACCCCGTATGTCGTTTTCAATTCATCTTCCAACTCAGGGTTTGCATAGGTGATGGGCTCTTTGCCCAGCTTGCAATTGATGAACTGTGGGATATAAGCCATAGGACCAGGACGATAGAGTGCATTCAATGCTACCAAATCTTCAATGTCATCGGGTTGTGCTTCCTTGAGAATGTTCTGCATACCCTGACTTTCAAACTGGAATACGGCATTACTTTCACCTTTCCTCAGCATGGTGAAGGTCTTCGGATCCTTCTCATCAATGGTATTGATGGTGAAGTCAGGATCTTTTTTGTGGATCAAATCTTCGGTGTGCTTGATCAAGGTCAGTGTTTTCAGTCCCAAAAAGTCCATCTTAACCAGTCCGCAATTCTCAATGAGGTCCATGGTGAACTGGGTGGAAATAGCACCGGTCTTGGCATCACGATAGAGCGGGACATAATTGACGAGTTTTTCTTTGCCTATGACTACGCCCGCCGCGTGGGTCGAAGTGTGCCGGTTCAGACCTTCGAGGCGACGAGCTGCATCAAACAACTCGGCGTATACTCCGCCTTTCTTTTCCAATTCCCCCAAATCGCTGTTTTGGTCAAAGGCTTTTGCCAAGGTCATTTTGGGATCATCGGGGATGAGCTTACAAATATTGTTTGATTCCTCAAAGGGAATATCCAGGACTCGTGCAACATCCTTTACGACTGCCTTCGCCTTCAAAGTTCCGAAGGTGGCGATCTGAGCAACACGCTCGACGCCATAGTGCTCAGTAACGTAATTAATGACTTCCTGCCTTCTTTCGAAGCAGAAGTCAATATCAAAGTCAGGCATGCTGACACGTTCTGGGTTGAGGAATCGTTCGAACAGGAGGTTGAATTTGATCGGGTCGACATCGGTAATGCCAAGTGAATACGCTACGATTGATCCTGCTCCGGATCCTCTTCCCGGACCTACCGGGATACCGTGCTTTTTCGCCCATTGGATGTAGTCCATAACGATAAGGAAGTATCCTTCGAACTGCATCTTGATGATGATATCCAATTCGTAATCGAGGCGTTTGTGGAGCTCTTCTGTTACCTCGGGATATCGATCTTTCAAACCTTCGTTTGAAAGATAACGAAGGTAATCGGCAGTATCAGAAAACCCTTCCGGGATTTCAAAATCAGGAAGGAGAGGACCTGGGAAATGAATTTCAAGATTACAGCGCTCAGCAATTTTGGCGGTGTTTTGCAGCGCCTCTGGACACCAGCTGAACAGCTCCTCCATTTCCTGTTGACTCTTCATGTAGAACTCTTGGTTGGGGAACCTCATACGGTTAGGGTCGTTCTTCTTTGAGTTGGTTCCTACACAAAGCAACAGGTCCTGTGCATTGGCGTCGCTTTGCTCGATGTAATGGATGTCGTTGGTACATACCAACGGAATCCCTGTTTCTTCACTGAGTTGTTTGAGCAGTGGATTGGTCCGTTGTTGTTCGGGAAGGTGATGGTCCTGCAATTCCAGATAATATCTTCCATCATCGAAGACGGAGGCAAACCACTCGGCCCGTTGTTTTGCTTGGTCATATTGGCCTTCAAGAAGGTTTTGTAATATTTCACCACCAAGGCAAGCTGAAAGACAGATAAGCCCTTCATTATGTTTCTTTAATAGTTCGTCGTCTATGCGAGGTTTGAAATAGAATCCTTCGGTATAGGAGACCGAGTTGAGTTCCATCAAGTTGTGGTAGCCTTTCTCATTCATCGCAAGAAGAATGAGGTGATATTGTTTGGTCCTCTTTCCTCCCGATGCAGGTCGCTCGGTATGGTCTGGAGGATTGCAATAAAACTCACAACCGATGATGGGGTTTATACCTGCATCCTTTGCCGCATAATAGAAGCGCAGTGCTCCAAACATATTCCCGTGGTCGGTGATCGCAAGGCTGGTCATTCCCAGTTCTTTGGCTTTTGCCATATAACGGGAAATTGGTGCGGCTCCATCCAATAAGGAGAAATCAGTATGGTTATGCAGATGTACGAACCCACTCTGCCTTTCTTCAGATTCAAACTCAGACATGTATACAATACTCCGTGCGTCAGGATGAAAGCGACTCTGAGTTGAGCTCGTGTAGGAAGGATTCGAAAATTCTTCGGGCACGTTCAAGTTGTAAGTCGCTGATCATTCCATGCATTTTCCTTAGTTCAGTTACAAGCTCATAGGAGAGCGAATTGACCCGTTCTGGATGAATCGGGAGGGTCTGTCCCGACAGTTTCGACTCAATATCCTTACTGATATGATATGCCTTGTTAGGGAACGTTATACAAAACTGTACCTTGGAAAGGGTGTTTTGTGCACGAGTCGCTTGGAAGGCTACTATAACACATTCATTTGTATTTCGGATAGGGTCTTCAACGACGATGAACCTCTGGAAATCGCCATACTCCAATCCTATGCGAATCCTCGTCAATAGTGTTTTCTGAGGTCCCAGAAGCAATTTCCCGTCTTTATTGTAGAGTTTGGATATGGGAGTCCAATGGGTGCTTACTTTTCCGTCTTGGTATTGCTTGATCTCAGCCGTAGCGTCAAGGACTGCCAGGGTAGTGGAGAGGCCGAGTCTGACATCGGGGATGCACAGGCTTCCTCCAATGGTAATTTGCTTCCGTACAATCTGAGACGCCAGGCTTTGCAAAGTAATCTGAAGAATTTCAGGAAGGACTAGCTTTCCTGCAAAAAGCAGTTGGCTGGCTGTTACCATGGATCCGATCTCTACAAAACGATCATTACGGGTTATTCCTTTCAACTCATCCAATTCCCCAAGATCAATGATGCCGTCTTTGATTTCGCTGGGATAATAATCCTTGCGACTCATCAGGTACGTCCCACCGGCCCAAACCAGAGCTTGGGGATAACGATGAGCTGCCGTCGCAAATTCGCTTAGCGTTTTCGGAGAATGGATTGCAGGAGACCTAATTCCCTCGTACACGTTTGCGCCTCCTGTAGGTTAGTGCTATCTCAACAATTTGCAGCATTTCTGCCATATCCATGCACTGGCAGGTATTCAAGGAAAGTTCTCCAACAATGGCTTGTTTATCCAAAGCCGATTCATCCTCATTGGAAATATGCCTGCTCACATTGGCTCTGCCCAACGTCTTGTTGCCTCTGTTGTTGGTTGCTTCCTGCAATATGGACTCAATGATTAGCGTCTTGGAAGCATAGCAGTTGGGACAAGGAGTATTTCCCGTTGCCTTATAAGCACGTTGTATATCGCGATAGAGCCGGGTCTTTTGATAACTCTCAAAGGTTTTTACCGTTGCATCACGTAACCTGAAGGCTGGAATAAGGCACGAGAGTACGGCTTCATCGTTGAGCAACACGATGCAATTGCCGCAGGCTTTTCCCTTGCAATGGCTTATGATGCTTCTATTGCCCACATCCTCTATGAGTATAAGCGAGAGCGGTTTGTTGGAATTTACGGAAAGCGAGAGAGCCTTTCCATCGATGGTACATTCTATTTTCATGGTTTACCTCGCATAGCCTGCAGCAAGGTTTCCCCGTCCACCGGAAGATTGATGACAGGATTTCCGATTGCTTGTTCGAGTGCGGAGATGAAAGCACTGTTGACCACACCTTTAAGGGCACTGGTCATCGAGGAGGAGATCTGCTCCCCATCTTCCTTGATGGAAATATTAATATTAAACGTACTGCTGTGGCTTAATAATGCTCCTGCCTCACTGAGTGTGGTTACGATGGTATGCCTGATTTTGCTCCTCAAGGTCGGTTCGTCGAAAATTCGGGCTAAGGACACGGATGCCCAGACCGAGCGGACCATAGGCTGTAGGGTGACAGAGTTGATCTCAAGTTCCAGTGCAACCACCACCCAAGTATTGCTGAGGAACAAGGCTCCTTTTGCTCCAGGCAATTTGGTTGAAAGTACGCTCTCACAAATGGGCAACGGCTGCACGAAGCGTTTTTCCTTGATCAATGCACAGGATCGAAGGATTTGCTGGGGCATCCTGCCGCTGTTTGCCGACAGTACCGAGGGTCCACTGTCTATCAATTCTTTTTGGTCATCCACAAAGCTGACATCACTTTTTGAGACTGAAAGTTCTTCACTTATGATCTGTCTCCATATCTCAGCACTGGATCCGTTTGAGTAGAAAGAAGTATTGACTTCTACTTTGTTGTTTGGATTAAGTGTCAGCTGGACAGACTGTTGCGGTAGGGAACGACATTCGCTGCTGAAGCCGCTGATCCCAGCTCCGCAAGCGAGGGCTATTCCCCTGCTGTAATTGAAGAACGTCGAGAGTTTGACGCGCATTTGCCGTTGCATCTCATATGCAGCATTCTTCCGTTGGAAATCACTGTTGTCACTGACTTCTGTAATGAGATCTTTGAGCTTAGTATATTTGTCCGATCGTATAACCTGTGTATGAAGGGACGCTTCTGAGGCAAATTTTAATCGCCAGGTAAGCGGATTGTAGCCACTTTGTTTTGCTAGTGCACTGTAATGGGCTTCGGTACAGCATAGCGCATCGCTATAACCAAGATCTCCGAAGAAATGTGCCATTTGATTTGATGAAGTATGAAAAGTGATGCTGATGTCCAAAGCCTGTAGCGTGTATAAGGGGATCAAGCCCGCAATCAGCTGGTTGGCCATTTCTTCACTGAACATTGCAGCACTTCCTTGGTCAACATGAACTTCTATTTGTTCAGCTTGTATACGACCGTCCTCAAAAAACCAGGTTTTTCTTTGGATGTCGAAACTGGGTCGGAAACTTTCGGCTTTGACCAGCATTTCAACAGGGCAGTTGCCTTTGATGCACGCTACCGATGCGATTGCACTGAGAATGGAAGGTGCAATGAGCATTTCGTCATGGGGGGCGTAGAATGGCTCGCGATGTACGACGATCTTTCTTTTTGAAATTGCCGTTACGTCGCTGATAGTCTCCCTGAGATGGCTCGGCCATTGGGTAGGGGCGTTGACGTGCAAGATATCGTCTTCCATGAAGACATTGATGCGTGTAAGGGTATTGCTGTCATAATCGCTACCGCTGAATCGGTATGTTCGCTCTAAGCTTGTGAGACCCTCTTCGGTGATAGCCTTATCATAATCTCCGAAGGTATAGGTAATCGGTTTTGACAGTGCGTTGGGGAGTGCTTGGTCGCTTCCGCTCGGAAGTTGATAGGAAATATTGATTTCCTTACTCTTTAACTGCACCGATTCTGTGTCGTATCCGAAAAGTGCTAGAATGGGTTGCCCTTGGTACGTGATGTTTGAGGAAGTGAGAAGCGGGGTGGATGCATCGAGCACACGAACCCTGTTGGTGCCCTGAATATCCCTGGTGGTGACCAATACGAAATTATTATCCAGTTCGGGCAAGGAAATTTCTTCTATCCGACCAGCATCCACGGACGAAGTGACAACCAAGCCGTAAAGGGTGGCTGCCTTACCTGCCGCTGAACGTTTTTCTGCCATGTACAATTCCCCTCTTGCCTATGAAAGATACCATGTACTGCTCTCAAGAGCAATCTATACCGCGATGCTTGAAACAGGGGGGAGCAACCCGTACAATCAAGGCCATGAGTACGCAAGAAGAATTACCCCTGAAGGAAGTACGCTCCCTGATAGAAACGCTCTCCCAGTATCAAAGAGCCTACTATGTAGATAGTCGGCCATTGGTCAGTGATAGTGAATATGACCGTCTTTTCGATCGTTTATCCAGTTTGGAAGCTCAATATCCTTCCTTGCGTTTCCCCGATTCTCCTACCCAAAGAGTAGGTAGTGATCTGGACGCATCCTTCCCGGAAGTCAAGCATACGATTCCGGTTCTAAGTCTGGATAAAGCATATTCTGCTGAGGAGCTTCTTACTTGGATCGAGCGTACCGAGAATAAAGTCTCTCGGGATCTTGGTATAGTCATCGAGGAAAAGATTGACGGGATCTCGATTGTCCTCTATTACGAGGATGGGTTGTTGGTTCGCGGTGTGACTCGAGGAAATGGTTTGATCGGCAATGATGTCACTGCGAATGTGAAAACCATTGCTTCGATTCCCCTAAGGTTGCCCGAGCCCGCCACCTTGGCAGTCAGAGGAGAGGTTTATCTTCCCAAAGAAAGTTTTGCCGCTCTCAATGAAACGATGGAAACGCCCTATGCAAACCCGAGAAATCTAGCGGCGGGCACCATCAGAAGAATAAAAAGCAGCGAAGTGGCAAAAGTGCCTCTTCAGATTTTCGTATATGAAGGATTCTGGGAGGAGCAGGGGCAATATACCGATCATCTCTCAATCCTGAGCAAACTTGCTTCCTATGGGTTCACGATCAATGAAAATCTTGCCTATTTTGCCAGTGATGAAGCAAAAGCCAAAGAACAGTTGAAGAAGGCAAAGCTCAAGGGGTATGCAGCTTCCTTTGACTCCATTGCCTCATATATTGAGGATCATACACAAAAGCGATCATCACTCGGTTACGAGATCGACGGCATGGTCGCTAAGGTCAATGAAGTAAGGGTAAGGGAGCAACTTGGATATACCGAACACCATCCTCGGTGGGCTTTGGCTTACAAGTTTGAATCTCCTCAGGCTCAAACGGTACTGCTTTCCATCGATTTGCAGGTTGGTCGCACCGGTCGTGTGACTCCGGTAGCTCGGGTTAAGCCTGTACAAGTAGCGGGCTCTACAATAAGCAATATCACCCTGCATAATCAGGATTATATCAACATGCTCGAACTTGGTATCGGTGATGTGGTTGAGATTTCCCGAAGGGGAGATGTCATTCCTGCTGTGGAACGAGTGATAGAAAAAAATGAACAATCCGGGGGTGTCTATCAGATGGACCGCAGCTGTCCTGTCTGCAAGACGGCACTAATCGATAAGGGAGCTCATACCTTCTGTCCCAATGTGCAGTGTCCTGCCCAAGTACAAGGACGAATTGAGTTTTTCATTGGAAAAGATGGACTGGATATCGAGAATTTTGGTCCTGAAACCGCGGCCACTTTGATTGAACTGGGGGTTTTGCATGATACCCCGGATATTTATCTGATCGATTATAGGAAAATTCTTGCTGATGTACCTGGCTTTGGGGAGAAAAAAATCCGACTCATCGAGGAAGGTGTTGAAAAAAGCAAGGACTGTTCTTTCAAACAGGTCCTTGTTTCACTGGGTATTCCAGAACTTGGTAAGAAAGGTGCGCAGATTTTACTGTCAGCAGGATTCGATAGTATGGAGAAATTACTCACGCTCTCTGACCATGATGACGTTGCTTCCCTTATTGCAATAAAGCAGATTGGGGAAAAGAGTGCCCGTCTTTACATAGATGCTCTTAATGATCCTGAAATGAGAGAGCGAATAGAGAAGCTTAAGCAAATTGGGTTGGCTATGGAAGAGAAGGGCCTTGAGATTTCTTCCGACCAAAGTTTTTCCGGTCAGGTTTGGTGTGTTACCGGCTCCTTTGAGCATTTCAATCCACGATCTGCTGCTATGGACGAGGTGGAAAAACGGGGTGGAAGGACGGTAAGTTCCATTACCGGTAAAACCACGCACCTGCTTGCAGGAGCTGGAGGGGGGTCCAAGTTGCAGAAAGCCAAAGAACTCGGCATTGTAATTGTGGATGAAAAAACCTTTCTTTCCCTGCTCGGAGAACAAGAGAAAAAAGAAGAGAGACAAGGAGAATTTTCTTTTTGACTCCATTTTAGTGACATTTCCTTTGAAAACGTATATATATACCCTTAACTGGAGGACAATTTATGCATGAACTAGCGAAAGAACTGAACCAGGCATTACAAGGAACCATTGTTGATGCGATGCTCTCTGATGTGGGACGAAGGATGTTCTTCCCTAAGGGAATCGTTGCCCAAAGTGCTGAGGCCGGTAAATACGCCACTCGGTTCAATGCCACGATCGGCATGGCAAAATCCAAAGGCCAACCGATGTATTTATCAGATATCTATAACCAGTTTGTAGAAGGAGCATTCCTTCCCTCCGAATTGTTTGCATATGCTCCAGGCGGCGGAGAACCCAAGCTGCGTGCAGTTTGGAAAGAGCACATGATCAAAAAGAACCCGAGTTTGACAGGCAAGTCGATTTCGCTTCCTATCGTTACCGGTGGTCTTACTCATGCACTTCAAATGATGGCTCAGCTGTACGCCCAAGAGGGAGATACCTTGGTTATTCCTGATTTGGCTTGGGACAACTATGAACTCATCTTCGCTCATCAGGTAGGAGCTACCATCAAGACCTTCGAACTCTACACTCCAGAAGGCGCTTTCAATGTGCAGGGAATGCGTGATGTATTGGCCTCCATTGAAAGTAAAAAAGCTCGCATTATTCTCAATTTTCCAAACAATCCCACCGGATATACCCCGACCAAGACAGAAATGAGAGCGATCGCAGATGCTTTAATTTCCCTTGCCGAAGAAGGTATGAAGCTAATGGTTATCAGCGATGATGCCTACTTCGGTCTCTTTTTCGAGGAAGATTCAGCCACTGAAAGCTTGTTTTCTCTGTTGTGTGATGCACATGAGAATATTTTTGCTGTCAAATGTGATGCTGCCACCAAAGAAGAGATGGTATGGGGCTTCCGTATCGGGTTTGTTACGTATGGTAGCAAGGGTCTGACTGAAGCGCATTATGATGCACTGAACAAAAAATCCTTGGCTATCATCAGAAGTACCGTTTCAAACTGTGACAAACCAGGTCAGAGCATGCTGCTCAAGGCCATGACAACTGGATCCTCTTACGAAGTCGATAAAGAGGCTGCCAAGATTGAGATGGAAAGACGGTACAGAACTCTTAAGAAAGCTTTGAAAAAATATGAAGGCAACACATTGCTTATCCCTCGCCCGTTCAACAGCGGATATTTCATGTCCTTTAAATGTAAAGGCAGTGCTGAGACACTCAGGAAATATCTTTTGGACAACTATCAGATCGGATGCATCAACATTGCTGATGTTACCCTCCGTCTTGCATATTGCTCGGTGGAAAATGAACAGATTGATGAATTGGTCGGTATCGTGTATCAAGCGGCGGCAGAGGCATGGAACTAAAAACAAAGTTGTACCTCGTTGATGAGGAAGGCAACAAGTTTATGGGAATCGGAGTACTGTGGCTACTTGATCAGGTAGAAAAACAGAACTCACTGCGCAAGGCGTCCCTTGCGCTGGGTATTTCCTATTCCAAGGCTTTTTCCATGGTGAGAAATCTGGAGAAAAGTCTTGGGGTCCCTGTATTAAGAAGACGAAAGGGTGGTGCAAACCGTGATGGTGCAACCTTAACGGAGTTCGCCCTTAAGTTCCTAAGTTTGTATCGAGGTTTTGATAAACAGGCAAAAGCAAGCCTGGAGGCTCCTTATTCCCAGTTTAAGGAAGAATTGGGAGTCTTGCTATCAAATCTGGATGAAGATGGAGGCGAGGTGCAATGACTAAGAAGATGGATTTTTCCATACCGAATCTCGGCGAGGCAAAAATTGCTTCCCCGATTATCATGAGTTCTGCGCAAAATGATGGGCAGGCCGATTATGTGAGTGATAGCGATCACATCCTCTTTGGTATCGATACTGATATCGATGAGGCTGGACATCCTGTTCCTCGTCATGAGGAAACGGTTGAACTTGCCGGACCTCGCTCGAAGATTTACTTCAACCCTGCTCATGTGCATGCGGCAATTGCCACTTGTGGTGGTATTTGCCCTGGGCTCAATAATGTAATCAGGGCTGTAGTACGTTGCTTCTGGTATCGGTACGGAGTCAGAAGAATCAGTGGTATCCAATTTGGATATCAAGGACTCTTGGAAAACAGTCCTTGGCCGTTGATCTCCCTGGATCCCGATGTAGTGGACGATATTCAGGAAAAGGGTGGTACGATTCTTGGTTCTGCCAGAGGTGGCGGCAAGCAGATCGATGAAATAGTCGACTCTTTGGAAAGGCTGAACATTAATATCTTGGTCACCATCGGTGGCGATGGAACGCTCCGCGGGGCGGATGAGATTGTCGAGGAAATTCAGAGACGTGGTTTGAAGATTTCTGTTATCGGAATTCCCAAGACCATTGATAATGATCTGTCCATCATCCAGAGCTCCTTCGGTGTTGATACAGCTGTGCAAATGGCTGTGCCTGTAGTACGCAGTGCTCATGTAGAGGCGAAGAACTCCATCCATGGTATCGGTCTCGTCAAGGTAATGGGCCGTGAATCAGGATTCATTGCAGCACAGACAGCTCTTGCCCAAAGTGATGTAAACTTCTGTTTGATTCCCGAGAACCCGTTTGATTTGGTTGGCCCCAACGGTCTTTTGGAACATGTCCGTAAGAGAGTCTTGGATCGTGGTCATGCCGTCATTCTAGTAAGTGAAGGAGCCGGTCAGGATATTCTTCCTGCAACCGGTGAGAAAGACGCTTCAGGGAATGTGAAGTATCATGACATTGGGATATTCCTGAAAGAACAGGTCATCGAGTATTTCAAGAAGGAAGGTATTGAAACCAATGTGAAGTATATCGATCCTTCCTATATTATTCGTAGCGCCCCTGCAGATTCTTTTGATTCCATCTACTGTGCACGTCTTGGAGCCCATGCGGTACATGCTGCAATGGCTGGAAAGACTCAGGCTTTGATTGGTCAATTGCACAACAGATTCGTTCACTTTCCCATCAAGCTGGCAGTTTCAAGTCGTAACCATGTTGACTTGGAAGGTTCTCTTTGGAGGGATGTGGTCGAAAATACCAGACAACCGCTGTCGATGAAGAATTTCGATTTCGAATAGCATAGTCCGATAGTAAAAATAGGGGAAAGTTCATTGCTGGACTTTCCCCATTTTTATCAGTGTATTGTATTCTAAACCCTGAAGAACGGGTTGTTGTCCGAGTCATCGTCAGGAGAAGTACTGAAGATGGGTTTGTAAAATTCATCTCCATGGGCAAATTCATTGATATCATTCTCCAGTTCCTTGATGGCTTCTTCTTTTTCACCGGCAAGAATGTGTCCAAGTATTTTCTTATGATGTGCTTCTTTACTGATGAACGTCGAAATATGCCACTGTTCCCAGTAGAATTGTGCATAAGCTCGTGCAAGGAATTTAAGTGCATTGGAAAGCGAGTCGTAGAGAAAGCGGTTATCGAAACAGGAAATAAGTTCCAGATGAAATCTGGTATTATGGTTCCAATGTTCGAATGCATCGCATTCCTTGCAATCTGGACGATTCTTCAAGATTGCTTTTACACGATCTTCCTTTAGGTGGTCCCAGTATTTCTCCATGCTCCCGCATTCAAGCAAGAGACGGAAATGCTGTACATCTTGAATATCCTTATCGGTAATTCTGATTATTTCGTAGCCGAGTCGAGGGAAACTTCTGAGTACTCCCTCTTTGCATAACTCTATCAGAGCCTCTCTGATGGGAGATTTGCTGACATTATATTTTTCTACCAGCATCTTCTCGGTTATCAGGGTTTCTGGTTTATATTCCCCTCTGATGATGCTGTCCAGTATGTTTCGATACATCTGGGTTTTCAGATTCGAAACAGGTATGATCATGGATTTTCTCCTTATTCAGTACATAGGCCTTTGCGTTTAGTCTAACCGGGACGAATTTGTTGGGTGTTCAGTATATGTTTCTGGCAATATTTATCCAACTACTTCTCAGTATTGTTTTTAGATATCAGACATCGTCTGGTCATGTAAAAAATCAAAAAAATTATTGCGTTTTAATTAATCTCTGCTATATTAATAGTATATTACTGATATCTTAGCAAGATATTAACAACGCTTTTTTGAGATTATTTTAATTATTTTCACATTTAACTAATTGTTTTACAAGGAGATGGGCATGTCTAAAATCGTGAATATTGCAAATGAAGTGGAAGAAAAGGTTGCAATCAATCGGGCACAGATCGAACATCGGGCCACATGGATGGGCTTGATATTCGATGAAATGAGGAAAGCGGGTGTTTCCAATGCCGAGGAGATTGTTCGAAAGGCTATCAAGAGAACTGGTAACTTTCACGGTCTGAGCTTTAAGGCACAGTGTGATGATCCTGAGAACTGCAAGGATTTCCGGGAAGTCTTTTTGGGTGATGTTGGTGTGAAGACCTTCAATATGGATAACATTGAGGCTGATACTGACAACGTAAAGGTCAAATTCCACTATTGCGCTTTAGTTGAAGCCTGGCAGAAGCAGGGCTTTGATGATGAGACGATCGAATTGCTTTGCGATATGGCAATGGATGGAGATCGTGGGATTGCAGAGTCGATGGGTTTGGTACTGGATTTGAGTGATACCATTGCCAAGGGCTGCGAGACTTGTAACTTGCACTTTAAGAAAGCTTGATTGTCTCAAATGAGACTGTAAATACGTCATACTTGATAAGGAGAAAAGTCATGAAGAAAACGATTCTGTTATTGATTGTAGTATCTTTGGTCGCACCGATGTTGTTTGCTGCTGGCCAGAGTGAAGCGGCAGACACCAATGTAATCAAACTGGGTGTACTTGCCCCGCTGACAGGCACAAACGCAGAGTACGGAAAAGGATTCGAAGTAGGGATGCAAATGGCTGTTGATAAGATCAACGCAGCCGGTGGGGCCAACGGAAAGACTTTGGAATTGGTTGTTCGCGATTCCAAGGGCGACCAGAAGGAAAGTTCTGATTTGGCTCGTCAGTTTGCTGACGATATGTCCATTTATGCCATTCTCGGTGATTTTACTTCCGGTTGTAGTATGGCCAACGCTCCAATTGTTGATGCAGCTGGCTTGGTACAGCTTTCACCGACTGCTTCCAATCCAAACTATGCAGGTATGAGTCCTTATACCTTCAGTATCATGGGCAGACAGGATAGTGAAGCTCCTTTCTTCGCACGTTATATCATCCAGAAATACCTCGGCTTGAATAAAGTAGGTGTTATCTACATCAACAGCGACTGGGGTGCTTCCAGTTACTCAAATTTCAAAGCAGAAGCTGACCGCATCGGTCTGAATATCGTCTCAGCGGTAAACTATGTACAGGATGAGAAGGACTTCTCTTCTTTGATTACTAAACTTCGTGCTGCCAACCCTGAGGTTGTTCTGATCCTTGACCAGGGTGCAGTTCCACAGATCATTAATCAGATTCGTGGTACTGGCTGGAATGTACAACTTGCTACGCTTGGACCCGGAACCAGTGAACAGCTGATTAACCTGACGGGAAAGAACGCTGAAGGGTTGGTCCTTTCTACTCCATTCTTCTTCGATGAAGCAGATGCAGATTTGATGGCATGGAGAAAAGAATTTGTATCAAAGGCTGGTTTCGAACCCACCATTCACCCTGTATGTGCTTACGATACAGTCTACCTTATCAAGGCAGCTATCGAAGCAAGTGGCAGTGGAGAGATTACCCGTCAGACTATCCGTGACAACCTTGCAAAGGTTAGCATCACCGGTGTATCTGGACCTCTGAAGTTCAATGAACCTGGTGACCTTACCCGTGAGTACATGATTTGTGCTGTCGAAAACGGGAAGTATGTTGTCAAGGAAGGTTTCGACTACGCAAAGCAATAATTGATTTGCTAACGGAAGTCAGATAATCCTGATGTATGAAGGAGGGCTCGTATGCCAACATGTGGGATACGCCTCCTTCATACTCACTCTATGAAACGGGAGAAGCAGGTAGAATGGATTATTTTCTTAACCAGCTGATTAATGGAATCTGCCAAGGAGCTATCTATGCATTGATGGCGATTGGTTACTCGGTTGTAGTTGGTGTTGTGGGCATGGTTACCTTCACTCACGGTGAGGTAATTATGATTGGGGCCTTCGCGGCATATTACATGTTTTTCTTGAGTGGAAACCAGATAATCCTAGGCTTGATTGTTAGCTTTGCAGCTTCCTGGGTACTTGGTTATTTTGTTTATAAAGTTTGTTATGAACGATTTTTCAATGCCCCTAGGCATGTTTCTTTGCTGACAACCATCGGTTTCAGTATGTTGATCAAGAATCTGTCTCAGATTATTTTTGGCCCGAACCAGAAACCTATGTTGGATGTGGTTGAAGCCAACTTTTTTAGAATCGGAGCAGTTCAGATTTCCGAATTACAAATTGTCATCATTATTACGGTAATTATCATGGCAACGCTCTTATCGCTTATTTTCAATAAGACGAAGTTCGGAATTCGATTAAAAGCAGTCAGTCAGGACAAGACTGCCTCCTATATGGTCGGAATCAACGTAAAAAGGGTGGCAATGCTTGGCAACTGTTTGGGTTGTGGGCTTGGTGGTATCGCAGGACTTCTTTTGGCGGTGTATTACCAGACCATTCAGGCAACCATGGGCGGCCCGCTTGGAATGAAGGCGTTTGCTTCTTCGGTTCTCGGTGGATTGACCGACGTTAGATTCTCAGCTCTTGGTGGTCTTTGCATAGGAATTATCGAGAACTTGGGTATTACCGTCACCACCGCTAGTTTCCGAGATATGTTTGCATTTGGATTCCTCATCCTTGTCCTTATCATCAGACCTCAGGGATTTGTTTCCAAGAAAGGAGCTAAGGTATGAAAATTGATCCATCCATGCTTAAGCCTTCTGCAATCGCGAATTCGAATACGATTAAATCAACCAAGAGTTTTATTCTTAAGTACCAAGTGTACTTTTTGATTGGTTCTCTTTTGATCTTGAGTATTTTGCCGCTATTTACCAACCGAAGTTATATCTTGGGGGTTTTCTGTAGGATATTCCTCTATTCAATCCTCGCAGGAGCTTTGAATACCATCAATGGGTATAGCGGGCAGTTTTGTTTGGGTATTGCAGGCTTCTTTTGTGTAGGTGCTTATAGTGAAGCCATCCTTTCGACCGCTGCAAAAATGAACTTTTGGATTATTCTCCCCATTGCAGGCATTATCACAGCTTTGGTGGGATTGCTTGTTGCCTTGCCGACTTTGAAAATGCAGGGTATCTACTTGGCTATCGTTACGTTAGGTTTTTCAGAAATTGCCAGATTGCTGGCTTTGAACTGGACTTCCCTTACCGGTGGACCAATGGGAATCAAGGGAATACCGGTACCCGAAATTTTCGGATTTGCATTAAAAACCTCGAGGCATTTCTATTACCTCTATTTGGTTCTTGCCGTGATATTCTTATTTGTGACTTCCCGGGTCATTCGGTCTCGAATCGGAAGGGCTTGGATGTCCATCAGAGAAGATCAACTTGCATCCAAATCTTTGGGAGTGTTCACCTCACGATATAAGGCAATAAACTTTATGTATGGAGCCTTCTGGGCTGGAATTGCCGGTGCCATGTATGCTCCCTATGTGCGATTTATCGATTCGACGTACTTCACGTTGGATGAGGGGTGGAACATTCTGTCGATGGTAATCATCGGAGGGCAAGGCACTCTCATCGGTCCTATCGTAGGATCCGTAATCGTAAACTATCTTACCGAATTGCTCAGACCTATCGGCCAGTGGCGTATGGTAGCATATGCCTTGTTGATCATCGTCATGATGTGGTGGAGACCGCAGGGCTTGGCTGGTGCTTCCAATAGTATCGTCGCAGTCAAAGGTGAGACTCGGATGAGACACCGGAAAGTTTCACGCAAGGAGGCCCAAGCATGAGCTCATTGTTTGAAGCAAAAGGAATTTGCAAGTACTTTGGTGGTTTGAAAGCGGTGGAGCAGGTAGACATGACCATTGAAGAAGGTGATGTGTTTGGTATCATCGGCCCCAATGGTGCTGGGAAAACCACTTTTTTCAACGCATGTTCTGGTATCGACAAACCAACCAAAGGCAATGTGTTTCTTCAAGGCGAAGATATTACCAATCTGACTCCAGAGCAGGTCGCAAAGAAGGGCATGGCTCGTACGTTCCAGAATATCAAGCTGTTTCGGTACATGTCTGTCTTGGAGAATGTAAAGATCGGATTTCATAACCAGTTGAGGACCAATATCTTCGATTCCATCCTGCATACAAAGACGTATCGAGAGGATGAAGCCTATGCCAATCGAAAAGGACTGGAAGTCATTGAAATGGTCGGATTGGGACGTTTTACAGAGACACTGGCAGGAAATCTGCCGTATGGAATCCAGAGGAAAGTCGAAATAGCTCGTGCCTTGGCTTTGAATCCAAAAATCTTATTGCTCGATGAACCCGCAGCTGGGATGAACCCGAGTGAAACACATAGTTTGATGATGTTTATAAAAGACTTGAATAAAGCTGGCTATACCATCGCCGTAATCGAGCATGACATGAAGTTCGTCATGAATGCTTGCAATAAGGTTCTGGTACTAAACTTTGGACAAAAGATTTGCCAAGGCACACCGGACGAGGTCCGATGCAACCAAGAAGTGGTTGAAGCCTATTTTGGCAAGGGTGTTGCGACCGGGGGGGCTACAAATGGCCATGCTTAAGATTGAAAACCTAAAAGTGAATTATGGATATATTTCAGCACTACGGGATGTTTCCATAGAAGTAGATACCGGAGAGATAGTGACCCTAATCGGGGGGAACGGGGCTGGCAAAACCACAACCTTGATGGCAATTTCCAACTTGGTGAACAAGGCTGACGGAACGGTGCTGTTCAAAGATCGTGACGTTTCATATATGTCCCCGGATAAAATCGTCCAGATGGGATTAAGCCATGTTCCTGAGGGAAGAAAAATTTTTCCCGCTTTGTCTGTGTATGAAAACCTCATAGCAGGGACAATGGGAAATCCATCGCTTTCCAAACAACGAATCGAAGAGTTGCTGGATTTTTCTTTTGAATTATTCCCCAGGCTGAAAGAGAGAACCAAACAACATGGGGGAAGCCTTTCCGGTGGTGAGCAACAAATGCTTGCCATTGCCCGTGGCTTGATGATGGATCCCTCCTTGATCATGTTGGATGAACCGTCGCTTGGGTTAGCTCCAATTTTGGTAGAAGAGATTTTTGAGATGATCGTCGAGATACGCAAAGCAGGGAAAACAATCTTACTTATCGAACAAAACGCTGCAATGGCTTTGGCAATTGCCGATCGTGGATATGTCTTGGAAACCGGGGATGTCGTTTTGCATGGTACCGGCAAAGATTTGCTTGTAGACCCTGCAGTAATGAAAGCGTATCTAGGGTATTGAGTAAGAAAGGGGAACAGAATGAAGAAAATTATCAATAAACCAGAGTCTTTCGTACAGGAGATGATGGAAGGTATCGTTGCGGCCTACTCGGATAAAGTAACCACACTCAATGGTGATTTCAGAGTATTGGTAAAGAGTACTCCGACCAAAGAAGGAAAGGTTGGTATAGTAACTGCCGGGGGAAGCGGACATTTGCCGGTATTTCTTGGATATGTTGGCCAAGGGCTCATCGATGGCTGTGCCGTCGGCAATGTGTTTGCTTCTCCCTCAGCACAGAAAATGGCTGATATGATTCAGGCTTGCGACTATGGTAGCGGTGTGCTCTGCCTCTATGGAAACTATGGCGGGGACAAGATGAATTTTGAGATGGCAACTGAGATGGTGGAGATGGATGACATCGAAACTAGGACTGTCTTGGTCAGAGATGACGTTGCTTCCAGTCCGAAATCCTCAATGGAGAAGAGGCGGGGTGTTGCCGGGATGGTATATGCTTTCAAGATTGCTGGTGCTGCTGCAGACAAAGGCTTGTCCTTGGAAGAGGTAGCTCGAATTGCCCAGAAAGCACTTGATGCAACAAGAACCATGGGGGTAGCGCTTTCCCCGTGTATTGTCCCGGAAGTTGGTAAACCAACATTCTCGATCAAGGAAGATGAGATTGAGATTGGGATGGGCATCCATGGAGAGCCTGGCATCGAGGTGAAACCAATGATGCAGGCTGATGAGATTGCCTCCTTGATTTTGGAAAAAATTACCGCTGATGCTCCGCTTGCAAAAGGTGATGAAGTTTCTGTCATGGTGAATGGCCTTGGGGCAACACCGATGGAAGAGCTACTCATCGTGTATCGCAAGGTTCATCAGATTCTCAGTGATATGGGAGTGTCTGTCTATATGCCCCATATTGGAGAATTTGCCACCTCTATGGAGATGGCTGGGCTTTCCATCACGATTATAAAACTCGATGAGGAACTGAAGCCTCTGCTCAGAGCTCCTGCAACCTCTCCGTTCTACACGAATGCGAACAAATAAGAAGGAGTAGGGAATGAGTTTGCAATTAGAAACGTTACGTTCGGTTTTTCAAGAAATCAGTGCAGTTATGCATGAGAATCGAGATTACTTGATCGGCCTTGATCAACAAAATGGCGATGGGGATCTAGGGGTTTCCATGGATGAAGGATATCGTGCGGTTGCCAAATTTCTTGAAACCTCAGAGGAAACTGACCTGGGAAAGCTGTTCATGCAATGTGCCTCGGTTTTCAATGAGTCTGCGCCTTCTTCGCTTGGAACCATCACCTCTTTTGGTTTGATGGGCATGGCCAAGTCCTTGAAAGGCAAGAGTGAGGCTTCTCTTGAAGATATAGCAAGTGCGATGAGTGCCGGAATCGAAAAGATTATGGCAAAAGCTGGTTCAAAACCAGGCGAAAAAACCATTCTCGATTCATTGTATCCTGCAATACAGGTACTGAATGCAGAAAAGGATTCTGATTCTAAACAAGCATTTGCTGTTGCGCTCGATGCTGCCCGAGAAGGAGCAGAGAGTACAAAAATGATGCGTTCGGTGCATGGTAGGGCTGCCTATTATGGTGATAAGAGTATTGGACTGCTTGATGGTGGTTCTGAAGTAGGCCGTTTGATTTTTGAGGCGATCGCAAGGTATTTGGGAAAATAGTATGAGTGAACAAATTTCAGAAGATGTATATGCTGCATATGTAGCATTGCTTAAGCATGAGCTGGTCCCAGCTCTTGGGTGTACTGAACCGATTGCTATAGCCCTTGCTGCAGCAAAGGCCAGATCTGTACTGGGTACTTTTCCTGATTCTCTTGAGATCTCTTGCAGCGGTAATATTATCAAGAATGTTAAAAGCGTTACGGTTCCCAATTCTGGGGGACTGAGTGGTATTGAAGTTGCAGCGATTCTCGGAGCTGTGGGCGGAGATGCTGACAACAGCTTGGAAGTTTTGGAAAAGGTGACTGATGAACACCGTAGAATTACGAGAGAGTTGGTTGCGAAGTCTTTCTGTACAGTCTCGCTGGCAGAGGGGGTGGAGAACCTCTACATTTCCCTGACGGCAATAAAAGCAGAGGAATCCGCTCTTGTTGAGATTAGGGAAACCCATACCAATATTACGAGAATTGAAAAGAACGGGAATATTCTTTTTGAAGCCGCCAAGGGTGATTCTGAAGCCGATCATTATGCTTCTCTCAAAGAGATGTTGGATACCAAATCAATCATTGCCTTTGCCCATACGGTAAAAATTAAGGATGTCAAAGATATCCTTGAACGTCAAATTGAGATGAATACCAATATCTCCGAGGAAGGTTTGAAAGGTGATTATGGAATTGGTGTCGGCAAGACGATGCTTAAATACTATAACACCTCAGATGTACGCGTGAGAGCCACGGCAAAGGCTGCTGCTGGCTCTGATGCCCGTATGGGCGGTTGTTCCCTTCCTGTCGTCATCAATAGTGGAAGTGGAAATCAAGGGATGACTGTCTCTCTTCCTGTGATTGAATATGCCAAGGAACTTAAGGTTGACCATGAAACCCTGCTGAGAGCTCTTGCACTAGCAAACTTGATAGCACTCCTTCAAAAACGTTATATTGGTAGTCTCTCTGCTTTTTGTGGTGCGGTTTCTGCTGCCACAGGTGCTGCCAGTGGCATCACCTATCTATATGGTGGAGGCTACGAGGAGATTTCCAATACCATCACCAACACCTTGGCTAATATCGGTGGTGTTGTATGCGATGGGGCGAAAGCTTCCTGTGCTGCCAAGATTGCTTCGGCTTTGGATGCTGCAATTTTTGCCATGTTGTTGGGTGTGAATGAAAAACGTGCATTTAGAAGTGGAGATGGACTAGTAAAGGACGATGTCGAGAAAACCATTCAAAGTGTAGGGAGAATGGGTAGGGAAGGAATGAAATCCACTGATGTGGAAATTCTCAATATCATGCTCGATAAATAGGAGAGTGCATGGATCTTTCATTGCAGGGAAAAACGGCAGTGGTTGTTGGGGCAAGCAAGGGTATCGGGTTTGAGACTGCAAAACAATTTTTGCTGGAAGGAGCCAATGTGGGAATTTGTGCAAGAAACAAAGATGAGCTTGCACAAGCAAAAGAAGCTTTAACTCCGTATGGTTCTGTGTATGCACAAACCGTCGATGCCACGATTCTCCGTGAAGTAGAGCAATTTGCAGAGCAAGTATATCAAACTTTTGGAAGCATCGATTGCTGGGTAAATAATGTTGGTGCGGTAGGTCATAGAAGTGGTGATGGTTATTCCGAGGCAGAAGTTGACGATGTGGTCAGGATTTGTTTTCATTCTGCCGTTTTTGGTTGTCAGGTTGCGGGAACGTATATGAAGAGAAACGCCGAGGGTGGGAGTATCGTGAATATCAGCAGTCTTGCTGCCCGATGTCCTACTGCGGGTCGTAGCACATTGTATGGCCCTTTGAAGGCTGCCGTCAAACACCTTGCAGTTACCTATGCCGGAGAATATGCTTCTCATCATATCCGGGTGAATTCCGTGATGCCGGGCTTCACTGCAACTCCTGCCGTAGCAGAGACAATTCCGCAAATAGAGAAAGATCGTGTTGCAAAAAGAACTTTGGTTGGAAGAATGGCGAGTCCTGTGGAGATTGCAAAACCTGTGGTATTTCTTTGTAGTAAGGTATCGTCTTATATTACCGCTACTTCCTTGGAAATTTCTGGGGGAAGAGAGGTTATTCTGAATCCTGAGATAGCTTTAGGGCAATAATTGCATGATTTTTACAAATTATTAGAACGATTTTTATATTTCTGATAATTTTTTAGAAAATCGAGCGGTAAAAGTCGTAATTTTAAGTATTATAACTAAAAGCGAATTCAATTTTTTTTAGAAACTTGAGAAAACCACTTGATTAAAATATCAGTTTCGTATTATCTTCATTCACAGAAAGAGAACGACATGCTTCTGTACCCGTTGGGTCGGTTAGCAACGAAATCGGATTTTTTCTAACCTCCTTTTGTTCCCCCAGGGTTTAACCTCCTTTTCCCTGGGGGTTTTTTTATGCTTTTTTTATTGGCTGATCCAAATGGGACAGCGACATACTAGTGTATGTAAGTATTTTCTGGCAAAGCATAACTCCAAGGGTAAAAAGATTGACAATTCAAATATTCGTGGTAATAATCTAATAATAATACTAATAATATTAGTAGTATAACTAAGGAGAAACAGATGACCAAAAGAGAGCGGGTGATAGCCGCTATTACACAAAAACCCTTGGATTATGTACCTTCCGGATTTTCTCTACATTTCCCCAGAGAGCAAGCCTTTGGAGATGCGGGGGTAGCCGCACATCTTCAATTTTTCAAAGATACGGGATCCGATATAAGCAAAATAATGAATGAAAATCTTGTCCCGGCTTTTGGGATGATAACGAAGGCGGAGGATTACACCCAAATCCCGACACTTGGCTTGAAAGACAAGTTTATGCAAGATCAACAACAATTTACCCAGAAAATCATGGAAGGTGTTGATTCCGATAGTTTCGTTCTTGGAACATTGCATGGGATCCTTGCATCGACAATCCATCCCTTGGAACAAGCGGGAATGAGCTATGAAAATACCCGCACTTTTCTGGTGTCTGCACTACGAGAGAATCCACAGCCCGTCTTATCGGCAATGCATCGGATAGCCGATTGCATGTGTGAACTCGTTGATGTCTATGCCAATGCAGGTGTGCACGGGGTGTATTATGCTGCATTGGGTGCCGAAAAACAGTACTTTACGCCTGAAGAGTTTGCTAACTGGATAGAGCCTTTTGACCGACAGATACTCACTGCAATTAAGGCATCCAGCGCGTATAGCTTCTTGCATATGTGTAAAGAAAATCTCGACCTTGCGAGATATGTGCCTGTATTGGATCTTGTTGATGTAGTGAATTGGGGTGTTTATGAGGTACCGTTTTCTTTGAAATCAGGAAAAGAATTGTTCAAAGGCAAAACGATAATGGGAGGACTTCCCAATCGAAGCGGAGTTTTGGTGGATGGATCAGAGACGGATGTACGTGATGAGGTGCGTAAGCTAATCGGTAAGATGGGAACCAAGGGATATATACTTGGAGCTGACTGCACGCTTGCCACTGACCAAGACCTATCTCTTGTCCGAGCTGCTGTTAGCGCATGTAGGGAATAGAGATTGGACAAGCGAATGCGAGTTTTTTAACACAAAATATAAAAAAGACAGTATATTTGTAATATTCTAATGGTAATGCCCTTACTAGAGAATAATTAAAAAAATCGAACGTGTGCGGGGGATTGGAATGGAAACGAAAGGCTCTTTGAAAGAAATGGTCTATGATCAGTTGGTGAAAGATATTACTGCAGGTATTATCAAACCAAATGAGATATTAGTGGAAGGAGCCCTTATCAAACGTTTTCAGGTCAGTAAAGCTCCTGTCAGGGAAGCACTTATTGAATTATGCAAAGATAATTTTCTAAGAAGCCTCCCTAGGGTAGGGTATCAGGTTGTTGTTTGTTCGTTGAAAGAGATAATAGATATACTTGATTTTCGTGTGGATTTGGAAATCTCGAATCTGAAACGAGCCTTTCCACGTATTACTGAAGCTGCTTTGGAAATATTCAATGATTATGAGATTTGGGATACTCAAGATATGAAAGAGCATAATATTGCAGAGCATTGGATTCATAACCAACGATTTCATTTGCTACTGTGTTCGCTCAGTCAAAATAGTTATACCTACCGTAGTCTTGAACAGCTTCTCAAACAAAACGCAAGATTCTTTTCTCAATATTACTCTTATGCCTGGTTTCATGAAACAGAATCGAAAGGCCGTTTTCATGCCTCAATTATAGATGCCCTTCGTGAGAAGGATTTGGATAGAGCAACGAATCTCCTAACTAGCGATATCAATGCCGTTAAAGTTCAGATACAAAAGGTAATTCAAACGGGAATGATTTAATTTCCTGTTACATTTTGATGGTTTATACCCAGGGTATTTCCTTGGGTATTTTTTCTATGTTGCAACATGTTGTTTTCTTGTCGTTCCTACAAATATCTACCGAATTTTCTTGACAATATAGGAAAGTGATTGTTTACTATGATTACTGATATGATTAGTATGCATATAAGAGATATGCGCAATGCTGCGAGGTGGGAAGAATGGATAGGCGAGAACTGTTGGGAGCAACGTTAAAAGGAGAGGATACAGAGAGAATCCCTTGTGGATTTTGGCATCATTTTCCTGAACATCAAAAATTTGGAAATGCTTCCGTACAAGCCCATGTTGATTTTTTTAATGCCATTGATGCAGATATGATCAAAGCAATGAACGAGCATATGTATCAATTGGATCGTCAGATTGAAAAGCCAGAAGATTGGAAATCCATCAGCAGCCAAACATTCAAACAATCCCCATATCCAGCATTCTTGGATGAAGTGATTTCCATTAAACGAGCTTTACCTGCTGATGTACCAATCATAGCCACAATTCATGGTGTTTTGGTATCTGCATACCATGCAACAGAGACTCCAGGCAATTTTTCCAATCCTAATAACTTGGTTTCTCGACATCTCAAGGCAGATCCTGAATGTGTTGCTGTTGGACTCCAAACAATAGCTGATACGTTGATCGGCGTATGTGAAGAACTTAAAAAGTGCGGGGTAGATGGTATCTATTATGCTGCTTTGGGAGGGGAATCCTATCGATTCACACCTCAAGTGCTTTCTTCCTATGTTGTACCTTTTGATCAGCAAGTGATCCAAGCCATAAATGATTTGAATCTTATAAGTATTTTGCATATTTGCAAGGATCAAGTGCAACTTCCTGCCTATGCCGGGATTCCTGCCGATATCGTAAACTGGGCAATCCATGATTGCCAATACAGTTTGAAGGATGGGCGCTCACTCTTTCCTCAAGCTACGCTACTCGGAGGGTTTGATGATCGATCGGGAGTATTGCTTGAAGGAAGTATTTCAGAAATAGAAACAGAGGTGGATTCCATCGTTTCGGAAGCTGGTAAGAAGAAACTCTTGCTTGGTGCTGACTGTACATTACCGGATGACGTGGAAACTTGGCGGTTATGTGCAGTGAGGAATCGAGCAAAGTTGTATTAGGAGTATCTGCCATCCGGCAAAGAATCAAGTTTATTACGAAGAGGTAAATAGAGGTTTCCTCTTCGAGAAATAAAGATAAGGAGAACGAGTCCTCTACTCGGAGAACACTATGAAAAAAGTTTTATTTGTTGCTCTCATGGTAGTACTGCTGGCTATGCCGATGTTCGCACAAGGTGCTGGGGAAACAAAAACCACCGGAAGTGATACATACCCGGATGGAACTATCCTTGTTTGGTCAACAGGTCAACCACAATTCAGAGAAATGTACTATGATGCATGGATTGAGCGTCATCGGGATATCGCCCCAGGCGTGAATGTTGATTCTGAGACCATTTCAACCATGGCTGCCGGCCAGCAAAAGCTTTCCATGTATGCTCTGTCGGGGGATTATGATTCCATGCCGGAAGTAATCATGCTGGATACAGTTGGAATCGTTGAGCTCTCTTCAGCAGGGTTATTACAGGATGTAACTGATTATTATACACCTCTGGCTGATCAGTTTGTTGATGGGGCTGCCTCGGATGCTACTGTTAATGGTCGTGTCTACGGTCTTCCGGATGCTGTTCGCCCGCAACTCTTGTTCTATAATGCAGCGATTTTTGAAAAATATGGTGTCGATCCTGCAATGATGGATACGTTTGAGGGATACTACGAAGCCGGTAAATTATTGAAGGAACGTAGCAATGGTAAGGTTTATCTCTCATACATTGATCCTGCCAACTATACGTGGCGCTATTATGGACGTAGAGGATTGATGCCTCAAGCGAATGCAAAAATTTGGGATGATCAAGGAAATATTGTCATCGGTTCTGATCCCGGTACAAAACTTGCCCTTGGGTATTTGGATAAGCTGAATCAGGCGGGTTTATTGTACAAGACGAGAATGTTCCAGCAACCACTGTATGAAGCTACAGATGATGGAACGATTGCCACCTTCTATATTGGAGCCTTCTGGGATGAATTCCTCAGAAAGAATCTTACTGCAACGGTTGGTGATTGGCGTGCGATGAATGCTCCAGTCTTTGAGGAAATTGGTACTCGTGGTGCTCCTGTTTCAACCTCCTTCTGTTTGGTGGATACCAAGAGCAACGAATATACTGAACTCTTCAAAATGCTCTGGTATGATTTCCAGACCGATACAGAAGCTAGAAATGCTTGGGTTACTGACATGGAGAAATTGAATGGTCCCTATAGTAATCCCGTGTCCAAAAAGATTTTGGCTGACCCTTTCTGGCAGGCTCCTTCAGATTTCTACGGCGGACAATCCTTCAGAAAAGCCGAGGGCGATGGATTAGCCAATTCTTCGAAGAATATGATGGTTACCGCGTCAGATGCTGAAGCCGATTCAATTATCAGTGCAGAGATTGAGAAATATGTTGCTGGTGAACAGACCATGGATCAGGCTATTGCAAACATGGACAAAGAATTGAAACTGAAAATTAAGAAAGCAAAACTTCCTTAATGAGCCAGATACTCACTCTGATCCGGCAGGTACCCCTGCCGGATCATTATTGATTCTTTTGCAAGAAAGAGGAACTTATGTTCAAGACTTTGAAAAAATATCGGATTCCCTATCTGTTCATTAGCCCATTCTTTGTACTGTTTCTAGTGTTTCAGTTGATTCCCATCATCTGGACAACATTTATTAGCTTTACCGAATGGAAAGGATTGGGTTCCCCTGTCTGGGTTGGTTTAGACAACTATCGTTTGATGACTCAAGATTATATGGTTGCTGATGCTTTCTGGAATACGCTCCTATATTGGATCGCAGGCATCATTGGCATATTGCTTTTTGCTCTTATGATAGCGCTTTGCCTTAACAGCAGTCGTCTGAAATTCCATAAGTTTTTTAAAACAGCTTCGTTTCTTCCCTATGTCTGTGCATCCGTCGCAATGGGCTTGATATTTGGAATGCTCTTTGATGAGAACGCAGGGCTGATTAATGAAATTATTATAACATTTGGAGGGGATAGAGTTCCTTGGTTGACAAGCAGTGCCTTTTCGAAAATTCCTGTAATCATTCTCTTCAATTGGAGAATTACGCCATGGTTTACTATCATCATTCTTTCAGGATTGCTCAACATTTCCCGAGAATATTATGAAGCTGCAACGGTGGATGGAGCAAATATCGTACAACAATTTTTCTATATTACTGTTCCATTACTCCGAAACATAATGTTTTTCTGCATGCTTACTATCACCGTTGATACTTGGAAAATGTTCAACGAATCGTATATTCTCCCTGGTCCAGGCAGTTCAAACACTTCATTGTTCCAACTTATTTACCAATCAGCATTCAAGACATTCAAACTTGGTTATGCCTCTGCTTTGAGTGTGATTCTGATCCTGATTCTTTTGGTAATCTCAATTGTACAGTTTGCCATTCGTCGACGACAGGGTGAAGTCTAAAAGGAAGGTACGATGAAACGAATGAAATTTTCGGGTGTCAGCTTTATTCTGCATACCTTCATGATTTTGGTGATTATTGTCTGTCTTTTTCCGGTGCTCTGGATGTGTGTCATTTCCATCAAGACGGTAGGGGAACGTGTATCTGGCTTTGCAGCTCTGACGGTGTTGCATCCAACGCTGAGCAATTTTGGACGCTTATTTGAGTTGATTCCTATTTGGTCAAACCTATACAACAGTTTGTTTACGACTATTTTAGGAACTCTGACCACTTTATTCTTTTGTGCGCTCGCAGGGTTTGCATTTGCCAAATATCGGTTTCCCGGACGAAATGCCTTATTTTATTTCGTGATTGCCACAATGATGATCAGTGCTGAAGCAGGAGCTATTCCTCTGTTTATCATTATGCGTCGATTACACCTGATCAATAGCCTTTGGTCTTTGATCATCCCTCGTATAGCTACGGCGGTCGGTATATTTTACCTACGGCAGTATATTCTGGATGTTCCTGATGAAATGATTGAAGCATCAAGAATTGATGGGTGTAGTGATTTTGGTATTTTCTGGAGGATTGTAGTTCCCATTATCAAGCCGGCGCTTGCCTCTTGGGCTTCGATTACTGCAATCGTACGTTGGAATGACTTTTTCTGGCCGTTACTTTTTCTTAATAAGAATGATAAATATACGCTGATGGTCTCGGTTTCTATGTTGCCCGTCAGCGATGGTCTGGCAACACCTTGGTCTGTCATTCTAGCAGGAACTACTATGGTAATTATTCCCAGTATTCTGTTCTATCTTGGGATGCAATTGTTCCAGAGATCAGGCAGTCTTGCTGGCGCAGTCAAAGGATAATTTGCTAGAAAATAAGGAAAGGGAATCATAACGATTCCCTTTCCCTGATTCCCTAATCCAATTCTACAGCCCCTGTATACAGTCTGTAATATTGACCCTTGAGTGCCATCAGTTCTTCATGGGTGCCTCTTTCTATGATTTCTCCCAATTCCAGAACCATAATGATATCTGCATTGTGGATGGTAGATAGTCGGTGGGCAATCACAAATACCGTTCGTCCTTGCATCAAGGCATCCATGCCTTTCTGTACAATCTCCTCGGTGTGGGTATCAATGCTACTCGTAGCTTCATCCAACACCAATACCGGGGGGTCGGCAACTATTGCACGGGCAATTGAAATCAACTGCCTTTGACCTTGGGATAGGGTGGAGCCATCGCCCTTGAGGTGGGTCTGGTACCCTTCGGGAAGGTGGGCTATGAACGAATCTGCATTGGCAAGCTTCGCTGCCTCGATGACCTGTTCATCCGTTGCCTCAAGATTTCCGTACCGGATGTTCTCCATGACCGTTCCGCTGAACAAATGTACATCTTGGAGAACAACACCCAAGGATTTCCGAAGATCAGGCTTTCGGATATTGTCGATGTCGACACCGTCATACCAAATCTTTCCTTCATCAAGATCATAGAATCGATTGATAAGATTGGTAATAGTTGTTTTACCGGCTCCGGTAGCCCCTACCAATGCTATCTTTTGTCCAGGTTTTGCCGTTATGGAAATGTCCTTGAGGACAAGTTTTTCCTCGGTATATCCGAAATCAACATCCTTCAGGGATACCTCTCCATACAACTCAGTCAATGATCCTGTATTAAGATTCTTCCAAGCCCAATGCTCAGTACTTTCGGTTGTTTCCTCAATGCGGCCATCTTCATGTTTCTTGACGTTGACCAGACTGATAAAGCCTTCATCATGTTCTATATGTTCATCGAGCATAGCAAAGATACGTTTTGTTCCAGCCAAGGCCATAACCACAGCATTGAGTTGGTTTGCCATTTGGTTGATCGGCATGTTGATTGATCGGCTCAATTGCAAAAATGCTGCAATGATACCAAGCGTCAATGCACCTACACCGTTGATAGCCAACAAACCTCCTGCAACAGCAACGAATACATACTGGACATAACTGAGGTTTCCCATGATCGGCATTAAAATATTTGCCAAGCGGTTCGCATTGAAGGATTGAGTATTCAGCTCTTCATTCAACACATCGAATCGGGCTTTGGCCTTTTCTTCATAGGTAAATACCTTGATGACTTTCTGCCCGTTAACCATTTCCTCGATATACCCATTGGTCTTTCCGATTGATCGCTGTTGCTCAATGAAGTAGGATCCGCTTTTTCCTGCAATCTTTGAAGTGATGTTCAGCATAAGGGTAATGGTGACCACTACAACAAGAGTAAGCTGCCAACTGGTAAACAGCATGGCAAAGAAGATTGCCACAACTGTGATAATCGAGTTGATGAAGTTAGGGATGGATTGGGAAACCATCTGCCTGAGTGTGTCTGCATCATTGGTATACAGGCTCATCAGATCCCCATGTGAGTTCGTATCAAAGAACTTGATAGGCAACTTTTGCATATGGGCGAACATCTGATCCCTTAGGGTCTTCAACGTACCTTGGGATATTTTAACCATCAAAACGTTATACAAATACGTCCCGATAACTCCTACTGCATAGATTATTCCCATTACCACTAGGGCTCCTACCAAAGGTGCGAAAGAAGCATTGGCGGGGTCTTTTGCAAGTGGGACGATATAGGTATCGATCAGAGTCCGGAGGAACAGAGAGCCAGCTACTGTTGCCAAAGCACTGATTACAATACAGATCATGACTATGATAAACCGAATTTTGTAGGGCTTTAGGATCAATGAGAATAGTCGTTTGAATGTTGCCCTGTCAAAGGAGGGCATTTTGGATTTTTTATTACTCATGCCAGTTCCTCCTTGCGCATTTGGGAAGCATACATTTCTTGGTATCGGTCACAGCTTTGCATAAGTTGTTCATGTGTTCCTTCGGCGAGAATCTTCCCGTCATCAAGCATGACAATACGATCGGCATCCATTACTGAAGCCACTCTCTGAGCAATGATGATTTTGGTTGTGTTCGGCAGTTCATTGAGCAATCCTTTGCG
>QJZS01000104.1 GCA_003247345.1 Spirochaetales bacterium | reverse complement strand
ATCGCTCCTTCTCCAGTGACCAAATGGGATACCCATATTTATGGACATATTTGAGACATGTCGGTATACTATCATAAAAAGATATCGCATACAAGAAGTTAGACTGAACAGATATTCTGTATAAGAGGTTTACATGGCAATTAAGATTGGTGTTATCGGCTCGGAAAGTTCTTTAGACAAAATACGGGACATACAACCCTATCTACAGGATACCTGTGAACTCACTTTTATACCGATATCTGCAACTGAAGAAGTAGTTCAGACGTATCAGGAAAACAAAGCCTTATTTCACAGTATTGTTTTTGGAGGGGCATTAGGGATTCGCGAAGTCATGGAACAGGCATATCCTGAGAAAACAACTCCCCCTTATTACTTTATTGAATTTTCAGATAGTGATTTTTACAGAGGCTTGCTTAAATTCATGAGCAAGAACAACCAATTGGATCTTTCAAGGGTTCTGATCGATTTCCTAGAGCCACAAAACAACTACTATGGGTTGAAAGACATTTTTGCTAGAGAGTCCTTTCCGCTTACTTGTGAACAATTCTCCTTTGCTCATCAATTCAATGAAATCATTGAGCACCACATTTCGCTATGGAAAAACGGCCTGAGTGATCTTTCAATTACTCACGTAGGAAGTATTGCCACCAGACTGCAAACAGAAGGCATTCCTGTTATTTTCATGTACCCATCAGCTGAATCAATTATTGAGCAACTCAACCGAATTATCACTGAGACTCAATTAATAAATTTACAAGAAAACCAATCATGTTTTGGGTACATTGCCATTGATAAAAGAGAGCTTGAAGCATCAAAAGAAGAGTACCAGCATCTGTTAGATGACTCTTTGGCGGAATTCAAACAGACTCATCCTATTGGCATGATTCAAAAACACAACGGCATAGAGGTAATTATTTCATACGGAGAATTGAAAGAACTTACCCAAAATTTCAAAGCGTGTCTTTTGCAGAACCATTTTAAAGACACCTTATCTTTCAAGGTTAACATAGGATGGGGAATAGGAATTGATTTACACCAAGCTCAATTGAATGCGCAAAAAGCCATCAAGGAAGCTGAGCATAACTGGGCAGGTAACTCATTTCTGGTGACAGCAGAGAATAAGGTCATTGGGCCGCTTGGTAGTGATGTGATTCATAGCTTCACCAGTGAAATTGATCCTGATTTGGAGGCAAAAGGCAAAGAATTGGGCATTACCCCACTCCAGATAAAGAAGATTATTGCAACCATCCAGAAACGCCATAGCGAAGAGCTTACTTCGGATATCTTGGCGTACCATCTGGGTGTGACTATCCGTACGGCAAACAGGATACTGAACAAGCTGGAAGAAAAAGGTATTGCCAAAGTCGCCTATATGAACCAAGAGAAGCTAAGGGGAAGACCTAGGAAGGTATATACACTTCAGACTACCCTGCTTCATTCATAAATTATTTACTATACATCCAACTACAAAAGCAAAAGCCATGATGTAGATCAGATGTTTTGCACCTTAATTCTCCTATTTTCCCAAAATCGTCAAGATTGCTACCAAGAGGATAATCACGCCAGAAATCTTAGAGAATAAGATAACTGATTTAGGATTTCTGGAAAGCAGAACCTGAGCTCCCATCCCTACGAGCATATAGATCACCATGCAGTTTAGGATGTGTACCATACCAAGCAATAAGAACTGTGTGGTTACAGGCAGTTGGGAAGCAGGATCCTTAAATTGGGGAAGCAAGGCTATTAACAAGAGATACACCTTTGGGTTCATACCGCTGACCCCTACACCTTGGAGATAGGCTCCTCCATGATGGGGATGTGCACTTGTTGTCTGTGTGTGGTGTATTTTGGCAGGATGCCTGAGAAGACTAAAACCGATCCACGCAAGGTAGGTACCACCTGCATACGTAAACCATCTGATGAAATGGGGATTTGATGTCATCAAAGTCCCCACCCCGGCAGATACCATTAACACAATAAGGGCATGACCAGTGATAAGCCCTCCAATTGAAGGAATTACCTTCTTTTGAATCCCCGATTCTATAGCATATGCCCAGTCCAATCCTGGGGTTAAAACAAACACCATTGATATCATCCAAAATGCAAAGATTGTACTCATTACCAATCCTCCGATTGATGATGAGTATATGGAGAGTAGAATAAAATGTGCTTCCAATTTATTGCATATTTGGAGCAAATATTAGTAGAATCTTTCGTATGGATACAATTGATAAGAAGATTCTTGCGTTACTTCAGGAAGATGGCCGCTTAAGCGTTACAGAAATTGCTGACAAGATTTCTCTCAGTCTATCTGCTACGCATCGAAGAATCCGTAACATGGAAGAAAACCAGATTATCACAGGATACCAAGCCACCATAGATCCGCAGCAGATTGGCTTGGGCTTTTCTGCGTTGGTATTCATTACACTGAAATCAGGTGATAGCAAATCGGTTCAAATGCTCGAAGATGCAATCATAGGAGTCCCCCAGATTGTTCAAGCAGAACGACTGTTCGGGGATCCTGACTATCTATTGCATATCTACACAAAGAACCTCGCAGCATTTCAGCAGCTCTATGATGAAAGACTATCGAAATTACCTTCAGTACAACGGCTTACTTCTACATTGGTAATGAAGACTGTCATCAGAGATAGGGCAATTACTTCGCTTGCTGAGAACGAGACCCTATCTGACTTTAAAAGGTAGAAAGCTTGATAAACGGTAGGCGCTATTTGCCCTACCCAATCATGTCTAAAAACTCTTCAGCTTTTATTATTTTGATAAGGCTTCCTCCTGCTTGTAAATCAATCGCTCTTTTGTATTTTGTAGTCTGAGAACCCTGATTATCGCCAACTACCAGATAATCAGTCTTTTTAACCACTGAATCTTTTACAATGCCTCCAAGATTCACAACCCTCTGAAAGGCTTCTTTCCTTTCCATACATCCTAACTCACCGGTAATGACAAAAATTTTTCCTAAAAATCTCTGATCGACAGCTTCCTCAGAATCAGCAACAATATCAGAAGCTTTCCAATCTTTGAATCTGGCACTCTCAATAACTAAATGATTCTCTTTTGCAAAAGTAGCCATCTGCTCATAACAAAAATGTGTTGTTTCGGTATCGGCAAGGGCTCTATGAGCATTTTCACATTGAATTCCAAAGGCATCTGCAATTGTTGATAATTTAAGATTCCCTAATGAACCACCAAAGACTTTTCTTGCTATTCGAAGCGTATCGGCGGCTTTATGACAAATAGGTTGTCCAGGTATTTTTGCGTTGATGAATTTTGCATCGAATCCCAAAATATTATGTCCAACCAGAATGTCATTACCAATGAAATCAAGAAAGACATCTTTTACTTCATCCAATGAGGGTTGGTCAGCTACCATGGCATTAGTAATCCCTGTTAGTAATTCGACCTCAGGGGGTATTAGCCTTCCCGGATTCAGGAGGATTTGGAAGGAATCAACAATATTGTGATTTCTTACTCTCACCGCTGCAAGTTCTGTTATCTCATCCTCAATCAAATCAAGTCCTGTGGTCTCGATATCAATGACACAATAATCTGGTACGAACCTGAAAATTGGCTGTAATTTCCGTTCTTGCTTGTTCTGCCTTGGTATTTCTTCTTTTTCAATTGCGATGTTTTTTCCTAAATTATGAAAAAGCAAAAACAATTCTCTATTGATCCTCTGGTTCCGAGTTTTGACAGTTAAGCCTTCAGGATATGCTTCACGTACCTGTTTAATAATCGCTTTAAATGAATTTAAAATAAGATTCATCGTTTCTTGGGTACATAACACTGCAAAATATTCTGATTTAGGCTCAAGTTCATTTCCCATTGCAAGCACACTAATCGATGCCAGAATGCTCGAACCTTCTAAATCATCGACAGGATAGATTGGGCGGGATAAATTACGTTGACCAGAATAATAATCCTGTAATGAAAAAATCCCATCAATAAAATAAAAAGCCTTTTGTTTCCATGAAATATCTCCGTTCTCAAAGATCATTTCATATGCATACAGGTTTTCAAAGGAAGTATTCGTTACAATCAAGAAAGAATATTCTGCTAATGCATACGATATAAGAGCATCACTCTGACAAACATCTTCAAGCTTAGCCATTACCTCAGTACTTTCTGAATTCTGAATCACTATATCCGCCCCCATTAATGTGCACCATTTCAAGCGTACAGAACAGTCTAACCCCAAATCTAAGATATAAGGCTTCAATACCAGAAATATTTCCGATTATATGCATAGTACTTGCCCCGACTTCAAAAATCCAGAAAAATCGCAATTGGTAGATATTTTTGATATTTATTTACGCCTTAAGAATACTAAAATACAAACTTCGTATTCTCCTTCAATCCATGGGAGATTATCTCCTATGATTTCACTTTGCTAGATTGTGAATTTGCCACTAATTGGTTACACTGCCCCTATGGCATATAAGAATTTGCAGGACTTTATCCAGACACTTGAACATGCTGGAGAATTGGTTCGTATCACAGTCGAGGTAGACCCCTATCTTGAGATTACCGAAATAACAGACAGGGTCAGCAAAGCTGGCGGCCCGGCTCTGCTTTTTGAGAACGTAAAAGGCAGTGAATATCCTGTGTTGATGAATGCCATGGGTTCCTATAAGCGTATGGCAATGGCAATCAGTGCTGAATCCTTGGAAGAAAAACAGAAGGAAATCAGTGATTTGATCGATTGGGCTTTTGCCCAAACCAGAGGCATTGATATTACCTCGATCATGGGCAAGCTTTCTTTGGTTCGATCCTTTTTCCCCCGCACCTTAAAGCGCGCAGCCTGCCAAGAAGTCATCGAAAATAATCCAGATTTAATGAAACTCCCCATCCTCACCTGTTGGCCACAGGATGGAGGCCCCTTTGTAACACTCCCTATCGTATTCACCCGCGACCCTGAAACAGGTGCTCAAAATGCAGGGATGTACCGCTTGCAACGCTACGACGCTACCACTACCGGCATGCATTGGCATATCCATAAGGATGGTTCGCACTTTTACCAGAAGTACAAAGAAAAAGGCGAACGCATGCCTGTTTCTGTTGCACTTGGTGGCGATCCTGCGATCACATACGCTGCAACAGCCCCACTCCCTGAGGGTGTCTATGAAATCCTGTTTGCTGGATTCCTTCGTGGAAAACCTGTGGACATGGTCAAATGTGTTACCAATGATCTGAAAGTACCTGCTGATGCAGAATTTGTCTTGGAAGGGTATGTTGACCCTACAGAACCTTTGAAGACTGAAGGGCCCTTTGGAGACCATACCGGATACTACTCTCTAGCAGACCAATATCCTGTTTTCCATGTAGAGTGCATCACCCACAAGAAACAGGCAATCTATCCAGCAACCGTAGTAGGCAAACCTCCTATGGAAGATTGCTACATGGCAAAAGCCACAGAACGTTTGTTCCTCCCTCTCTTAAAGATCATCATCCCTGAGATTATTGATCTTGAATTGCCGCTCTCAGGCGTCTTCCATAACTGTGCAATTGTCTCGATTCACAAGCGCTACCCCGGACAAGTCCAGAAGGTCTTAACCTCGCTTTGGGGTATGGGCCAGATGATGTACACCAAGATGATTGTAGTCGTAGATGACACAGTGGATGTACATGATCTGGAAACTGTAGCTTGGAAAGTCTTCAACAACATAGATGCAAGACGTGACCTCGTCTTCTCAGACGGTCCTTTGGATGCACTTGACCATGCTTCTCCAAGACCCTTGTTCGGGACAAGGCTCGGTATAGATGCGACCAAGAAAGGACCGATGGACGGGCATCCTAGGCAGTGGCCGGATGACATCGTCATGGATGCTGCAGTAAAAGAGAAAATTGATTCAATTTGGGATACCCTTGGACTTAAAGCATGAAAGACCAACCTCCTAAATTGATACGAATTTCTCAGGCGATTATGATTCAGCACACCCTTTTCTCCCTACCCTTTGCAGCCTCAGCCTTGTTGCTGGAAACTGGGGGAAAGTTACCGTACTTGAAAGTGCTGTACATCTTTTTGGCAGTCTTTGGTGCACGAAACGGGGCAAATGCCCTGAATCGGTTGGTAGATCATCATATCGATGCAAAGAATGAGAGAACACAAAACCGAGACTTGCCATCAGGGAGACTCACACGACTTGACCTCTGGGTTGTGGTCGTCATCTGCCTAATACTGCTTGGCGTAAGTGCCTATCTACTCAACCCTCTTTGTTTTGCCTTGCTTCCTGTCGCTCTGTTGATGATCGGCCTGTATTCCTTTACCAAGCGCTTCACGTGGCTGTGCCACTACTTTCTTGGAGCGACTGTGGCCATTGCACCTATGGGAACGTTACTGGCACTCAATGGATATTTCCGCTTAGACTATTTTTTTGTCTACGGAGCTGTAGCGCTTTGGGTCGCAGGTTTTGATATTATCTATGGATGTCAGGACATTGAATTTGACAGAAAAGAAGGATTATTCTCTGTTCCCGCCCGATTTGGAGCACACAAAGCTCTGATCATTGCCGCTTTTTCTCATACAGTAGCTTGGGTGTTGCTCTTGCTTTGGGGGTACTCCTATACTGCAGGAACTTGGTACTATATTGGCTGCGCTCTGATGGCACTGCTTCTGATCATTGAGCACTCATTGGTAGCCCCGGGCAAACTACAGCATGTCACCACAGCTGCATATCATATAAACGAAATTGTGGGTGTCTTGTTTTTCATATGTACACTCTTGGAGGTTTATACCCGATGAAACGGATAATCGTAGCAGTAACCGGAGCTTCAGGGTCAATCTATGCAACTAGGTTGGTGGATCGTCTCTGTGCTATGGAGGATATACAGATCCATCTCGTCATTTCCCCATGGGCTTCACAAGTCATGGAGAGCGAGAGCGCTAAAACCAGTACTGAATGGGTAACCTCCCTACCTTCAGAGAAGGTAATTATGCATAAGCACGAGGATCTTGCAGCATCTATATCCAGTGGTTCATTCAGAACCCATGCAATGGTCATTGTGCCTTGTTCGATGGGAACACTGGGTGCTATTGCCTCAGGTTTGGCTTCCAATCTGATTGAGCGTGCTGCTTCAGTCTGCCTTAAGGAACGCAATCAATTGATATTGGTTGCCAGAGAGAGCCCGCTCAGTGCCATTCATTTGGAAAACATGGTAAAACTCAGCCATGCAGGGGCTGTGATACTTCCCCCGATGCCTGCCTTTTACACACAACCCAAAACAATAGAAGATTTAGTTGATACTACCATTGATAGAATCATCGATTCGATGAATCTGGATGATGGGAAAGCAAAACGTTGGAGAGACACATGAACAAACGAGGAATAATCCTCCTAAGTGTATTAGTTATCGGTATGGGATTGGCATTCGGCCAACCTGTGAAAGAACAAAGACCTATTAGAATCGGCATCATGCCTGATGTTGATTCTCTTCCTATACAGCTCGCCGAGCGAGATGGACTGTATGCATCTGAAAATGCTCCAATCGAGCTTATTCAGTTCCATAGTCCGGTAGAAAGGGATGCTGCCTACCAAGCAGGACAGCTTGATGGTATGGTCGGTGACACGCTGGGAGCACTGTTTTTAAGACAGGCTGGCTTCGACAGTGTCATTACTTCCATTACCAATGGTCGCTATGGCATAGCCGCAAGCTCTGCAAAAACCCTTTCTGATTTGGAAGGCAAGGATATTGCTGTAAGCAGTAACACCATTATTGAATATCTTGCCGATACCCTTGTTGGTTCAGTCAACGTCAATATGATGGCGATCCCCAAAATTCCCGTCCGGGTAGAGATGCTGCTTAATGGCAGTCTTGCAGCAGCATGCTTACCTGAACCGTTCTACACCCTTGCAGTCTCCCAAGGAGCTACTCCTTTAGCTGACAGCAGTCAGCTTTCCGAGGTTCCTGGGGTAATGATTTTCACCTCAGATACTGTTCAAAACCGTCAGGCTGACCTAGTTGCCTTCTACAAGGCGTATGCCCAAGCTTGTGCTAAGATCAACGCGGATCCGGACTCCTATCGTGATTATCTGGTAGAAGCAAGCGGGTTCCCTGAATCGATCAAGGATAGTTTTAAGTTCGTTACCTATGAGACACCCCGACTCCCTTCAGCTTTGCAGGTCCAACAAGTTGAATCTTGGCTTAAGAACAAAGACCTTTTGAAAGCTGATATCAGCTACGAAGCACTTACTGATGCTTCAATCGTAGAGGCTCTCTAATGGTTACCTTACAGGATCTTGGATTTGGGTATCATCAGATACCCTTGTTCAAGGACTGTAACCATACCTTCGCGTCCAATTCCATCCATGCGATAATCGGGCGCTCGGGGTGTGGTAAAACCACCTTGCTCTACTTGCTTTCTTCCTTGCTGAAGCCAGAAAATGGAAAGCTTCTTTTCAATGACCAAGATCTCACATCCCCTGTTCCTGAGCGTGCTATCATCCTTCAGGACTTTGGAATGCTTCCTTGGAAGCGTGTACGGGAAAATATCGGTCTTGGATTGAAACTGCGTCATACGGATGCTTCTTTGACTAAGGAAAAGACCGATGCAGTGATGGAAGAGTTGGGAATTACCTCGCTCCAATC
>QJZS01000034.1 GCA_003247345.1 Spirochaetales bacterium | reverse complement strand
AATAGGGTAGAACCTGTTCGCTGGCTCCGAAAATTGTCAAAATCTTTGAAAGAAAAATCTGGCCGAATACCATGAAAAAGAAACCACCAGCGACCAACAGGAAGAAAGCAGTCCCCAGAACCATCTGCGCATCATCGGTACGCTTTTGTCCGTTTCGGATGGAAAAAAGTGTAGCACCACCAATGCCGAACATTACTCCCATAGCCATGAGAATGATCATGATAGGGAAGGCGATGGTAATACCGGCAATTCCATTCGCCCCGAGGACCGGGCTGTTGCCGATGTAGATTCTATCCACAATGTTGTACAAAGCCATGACCACCATGCCTACGATGGCAGGAACGCTGAACCTTACAAGCAATTTGAATATTGGGTCGACGCCAAGTGGGTTGGCTATTTCATGCTTCTGTTCCATTTATAGGGACTCCTGTGTGTCTGATTGAATAATTGTTTCCAAGCCTGTGCAAAGATCATCATAGGTGTCTTTTCCTAGAAGCGTTGCCATACGAGTGCTTATCGACTTGTATATTGCAAGGACAGTGTCCTGCAAACCTCGGCCCTGTCCAGTCAGATAGATGCGGTTGCATCTTCTGTCCTGCTCGTCCTGCTTTCTCAGGACGAAGCCTTTATGTTCCAGGCTTCGAACTGCTCGGGCGGTAGCTGCTTTGTCTATATGCAAGGCCAGGGAGAGTTGCTCTTGGGTTTGTCCTTCTTCGGTAAAAAGGGCACGCAAGAAGACAGATTCTCCGCTGCATAGGTTCAATTCCTTAAGCTTGGCATTGAGATATATCTGATTTTTTCTGTATACGATGGCCACCAAACGACCTAAACTTTTTTCCATTGATGTGTATATATAGATTATTAGTTGATTTGTCAACTATTTATGAAAAAAGTAGATTTTCCTCATCCTATTTTAATGTTTATGTCTGTTTTTAATGTATGTTGCACTGTCTATCTGGTGCAACGTTCCGTTCCAAGTTTGGTAACCAACAGGTTCCACATCTTGTCCTGGTCTTCAAGCAAGGAGAGGGGAAGGAGAAAAGCTCTATCTTTTGTGATGAAGAGATAGATGCTGTCCTTTTCATAGTATGCATGATAGACATCCTTGTACTGATACCTTACGTGTTCCGTTTCATTGGAAATCTCAATGGCGTCTGAATTTTCTTCAAAATGGAGCGTATAGACCAACCTCGGTGGGTTTAAGTTTTGGAGTTTCACCTGTTTCTGAAGGGACAGAAAGAAATTTACGAAGTATACGACAGGCACTCCTAGTCCAACCAAAAGCAAAACGAGGCCGAGCATGACCGCCCCATCTACCGTATGCATTATGAAACTGATGATTGCTGAGACGGTCAGAATAGAGGCAAAGAGCATTGGGCTTTTATAGAGCTTCAAACGCTTTAGAATATTGAAAATAAGAAAATGCCTGAAGTTGCTTTCATTCAATTTTACTGCTATGGTCATGGACTCAATATACCACAATATGCAAATTACTTACATTCACTTTTTCCAATTTCAATGGTAGTATATCCCAATCGTATATGGGAAAAAGTAAAAAAAGAGGGTTTCGATTAAATCTCTTTCATAGGATATTTTTATTCCTCATTGTCTTCGTCTTCTGTATATTTTTACAGTTGGGCATTTCTGCATATCAAGAACGATATATCATGAATCCTATGCAGAAGAGTGCCGGAAATGTGCAGAAAATCAGTTTGGTCCTCAATTCCTTGGGACAAACCCGGGATTTGCTCTCTTCCTATCGATGGGACTCAGGAGATATAGCCTCTTTTGTTTCAGAACTGAGAAAAGAAACGCAATTTACGAAAGAGCACCTTGGAGAAATCAATTCCGATATTTCCACCATAGGAACTGATCAATATCTTCTTGTGAGCGCTGTGCACACGACCTACAGTGCATTCAACAATTACCTGTTGCTTTTAGAAGATTTATTGATCAGGAACCAAGTAAACCAAGCTTCTGAGCTGTATTACTCTGAGCTTGACCCCAGTATCAATTACCTCTATCGGTATATGCAGCAACTTATGGAACGAGCCATCAGCGATAATCAATCCACTTATGATCGTTTGATAACGCTCAATGAGCATCTCAATGTCGTCTACAATTTAATCGTGTTGGTTATGCTCCTTTTTGGGGTAATCGCGTTCAGGGAAGTAATTCGAATGCTCTCCGTAGTGCAAGAAATGGCGCGGGCTTCACAGGCAATCAGGGATGATTTCAATGAGCATCGAGCCGATGAGATAGGGGATATGACCCGAGCCTTCAATGAGATGAAAAGTGCTATGCGTAATCAAGTAACACTGCTACAAGCCAACAATGATATGGAAAAGGAAATCTATCGTAAGGATACTGAAGCCTTGGCCATGCAGAATCTTCTGGAACGAGAAAAACTGCAGTTACTGCGTAGTCAGGTGAACCCGCATTTCCTGTTCAACACCATCAATGTAATAAAGTACACCGCTCAGGAGGAAAAGGCAGAAAAGACAGATGCCTTGCTTTCCTCCCTCGGTCACCTGTTTCGGTATGCTTTGGCAGATAACGATGTTCTGGCACCGCTTAGTAGGGAAATTCAGATTGTGGATGAGTATTACAGCCTCTATAAGGCTCGATTTGCTGAAAAGATTTCGCTTATTTGGAAGATATCTCCTGCCTTGATACTTACCGATACACTGGTGCCCTCCTTTTTTCTCCAGCCCCTTGTGGAAAATGCCTTCAACCATGGTCTAGGTCCTAAAGAAAGCTCTGGTACTGTTTGGCTCACTTTGGAACAGAGCGAAGACATGCTTATTGTACAGGTCGAGGATGATGGCGTTGGGATGGATGCCCAACAGTTGCAAATACTCAGGGAGCGGTTGTTGGATCATCCTGTTTCAGGAAAGCATATTGGTCTCTACACGGTTGCTGCCAGACTGAAACTGATTGATGAACGGTGTAGTTTTGAAGTGTTTTCAGAAAAAGGAAAGGGAACTGAAATACGTATTAAGATGCCTTTGATTCTAAGCAATGAGGAGGAATTGTATGACGAAGATACTGATAGCTGATGACGAAGGAATCGAGCGAGAAATCCTGTATAAAATTCTTTCAGACAATCCTCAATACGAACTCTACCAAGCGAAGAATGGTCGGTTGGCTGTAAATTATGCACAGCTGTACGATGTTGATATCGTACTCATGGACATTGAGATGCCTTCTTGCAATGGGATAGAAGCCGCCAGGCAAATTCTGGAGGACAAACCATTTTGTCGCATTATTTTTATTACTGCCTACAGTGTTTTTTCCTATGCATGTGAAGCCATAAAGCTGGGAGCGATTGATTACATCCTCAAGCCGGTGGATAAAAAGGATGTCTTACAGGCGGTCAAACGGGCAGAAAGTCAGGTGGAAGCCGAACGCCAACTCCAAGCGGTTCGCCCTGAAGCTGAAATTATGGGAGAAGATGAAGAAACCGACAAGGCTGCCTTGATGATGTCCAAGGTTAAGAAATATTTGGACCAGAGCTATATGAACTACGGCCTTTCCTTGGATTCGGTCAGTTCGCTATTGAATATCAATCCAACCTATCTGAGTTCTATCTTCAAGCGTTATACCGGCATCAACTTCCTCGATTATATTACAAATCTCAGAACGAATGCTGCAAAGGTCTATTTGATGGACCCTTTCAAGTCGATAGCAGAGATTGCCTCGATGGTAGGGTATGACAGTGCAAGCTATTTTAGTCGTGCATTTAAGAAAAATGCCGGCCTCACCCCGACTGAGTACCGACGCCAGAGAGGGGGAGTATAGGGTCATGAAAAAAGTATTGCTTATCGCCTTAGCCCTAGTACTGGTTCTCACCTCATGTAAGAAAGAGGAGAAAAACTATCCCAGCTTGATCTTACGGTATGGGGAAAACCAGAGTGACGGGTATCCAACCGTGGAAGCCGCAAAGTATTTTGCCCAGCTTGTGAAGGAAAGGACTGATGGTAAGATCGAGATCAAGATCTTTACGGACAGCGCCTTGGGATCGGAAGCCAGTGTCATAGAACAGATGACCTACGGCGGTGTTGATATGTCCCGTGTCTCAATAGGCATCCTCGTCAAATATTTCCCTGATCTTTGGACGTTGCAGTTGCCCTATCTCTACACCGACAATGCTCATATGTGGCGTGTCCTTGATGGGGAGATCGGAGATATGTATCTGAAGAAGATGGTAGGTAATGGTCTGAAAGCCTTGGCCTGGTATGACGCAGGGGCCAGAAGCTTCTACACTCGCTTTCCCATTTCAAGGGTTGAGGACCTCAAAGGTCTGACGATACGTGTCATGGAGAATGATCTGATCAGTCGTACCATCGAACTTCTGGGAGCCACGGCAGTCCAGATACCCTATGAGGATGTATATTCTGCATTACAGAAAATGCGTATTGATGGTGCAGAAAACAATCTGCCGAGCTATGTATTTACCGGCCACTACCAGGCAGCTCCTTATTTTTATCAGGATGAGCACTTCCGCTTGCCTGAGGTAATACTGATGAGCGTCTACGCCCAAGAGAAAGTAGCGGCAGTGGACCCCTCATTTGTGGATATCATCAATGAGTGTGCAATAGAAAGTGGTGTGTATGAACGAAAGCTTTGGCAGCAAGAAGAAAAGCAAGCTTATGAGACTGCAATTGCCTCAGGGGTAAAGATTACCACCCTCTCCGAGGATGATCTGCTTGCTCTGAGAAAAGCAATGCAGCCCCTCTATCAGGAGCTTAGCGATGCAGACCAAGAGATCGTAAATAGAATTGAGAATACCTAGATTTTTCAATTCTTTGGATTAATTGTACATTCTTTGACTTTTGCTTGCGTTCTGAATTTTCCTCCCTTAGATTCTAATCCGAGCCTAGGCTTACTAGGCTGAAATACTTTAGGAGGCAATTATGAAAAAAGGAATAATTGTACTATTGGCACTGTTGCTCTGTGCTTCTACGGCATTTGCTTCTGGTCAGCAAGAACCTGCTGCAACCGCAGGTGCTGAGAAAAATGTAAAGCTTGTGTATGCTGAAGTTAACCCACTCACTTCCATCGTTGGAAAGACTGGTGTGTATTTCAAGGAACAGGTTGAGAAACTTTCCGGTGGTACTGTAACCATTGATATCCAGGCTTCTGGCGTTCTTGGATCCGAGAATGATGTTCTCGACTCCATGCTTGGTGGTGGTACATCAATCGATATGTCCAGAATTTCAGCTTTTGCACTTACCAGCTATGGTGCTGAGAAGTCAAAGCTCCTGTCCATCCCGTTCACCTTCGAGAGCAGAGCTCACTTCTGGAAGTTCGCAAATTCCGACCTTGCTCCAGAGTTCTTGAATGAACCCCAGACCATTGGCCTTCCGATTCGTGGTATCTTCTATGGTGAGGAAGGATTCAGACACTTCTTTGCTGCAAAGCATATTGGTGGTATTGAGGATCTCGCAGGCATGAAGCTTCGCGTATCCAATGACCCTGTTATGAACGGCATGGTAAAAGGTCTTGGCGCTTCCCCAACAGTAGTATCCTTCGGTGAGCTGTATTCTGCTCTCCAGACTGGTGTTGTTGATGGTGCTGAACAGCCAATCGCCAACTACAAAGCAAACGCTTTCCAAGAAGTTGCTCCAAACTTGATCCTCGATGGTCATACCCTTGGTGCTATCCAGGTAATCATCACTGATACCGCTTGGAACAAGCTTTCTGACAATCAGAAGAATGCAATCATGGAAGCTGGTAAGCTTGCACAGGCTTACAATGCTGAGATCAGTCAGAGTGCTGAGGATGAGGTCCTTGCAGGTCTCAGAGCTGAAGGCGTGAATGTTGTCGACGTTACTGATAAGAGCCCTTGGATCGCAGCAACCAAAGACGTGATTGAAGCAAATACAAAGAGTCAGGCTGCTTTGTATCAGCAAATCAAGGATATGAAATAAGAGCTTATAGTTAGGTATAGGTGGGATTGTGTACGCAATCCCGCCTTTTCGAGTCTTAGGAGATAAACCATGCCAAAGTTTTTTGAAACAATGGATAAAATTAAAACCGCGTATGATTGGACTGATAAGATCGTAATGATTATTTGCAAATTATTGCTGATTACAGACATTCTTATCACGAGTTACGCGGTAGCTGGCCGAATGTTCAATGCATATGTTCCGTTCTTGAGGGACCCTGCCTGGTCGGAAGAGGTAGTGCTGACCTGTATGTCCTATATGGCAGTACTTTCTGCCGCTCTTGCCATCAGAAGAGGTGCTCATATTCGCATGACGGCATTAGATAAATACCTTTCCCCGCTTACGGTAAAGGTTTTGAATATCATCAGCGATATTGCGGTACTCAGTCTTGGATTGATTATGACATTTGTTGGTTGGAGATATGCCACCACTATCGGTAGTAGGGGCTTCTATGTCTCCTTGCCCTGGTTGAGTCGTTTCTGGATGTATTTTCCTGTGCCTCTTGCTGGTGTCGCTATGATTATCTTCGAGTTTGAGGCAATTTATAACCATATTAAGTCCTTCTATGTGAAGGAAGAGGAGAAGGCATAATGGATACAAACAGCATTGCAATCTTGATTCTGCTCGGAAGTTTCTTCATTATGATCTTCCTTCGTTTTCCTATCGCCTACGCGGTAGGTCTTGCCTCTGTTTTCTGTATGCTTTTCCAAGGCTCCAGCTTAAATGATATCAGCCGCCTTATGGTCAAAGGCATCAGTTCATTCTCTCTTATGGCTGTTCCATTCTTCATCACTATGGGCGTACTCATGGGTTCAGGTGGAATTTCGCAGAAACTTATTGCCTTGGCGAATGCCTGTGTAGGTTGGATGCGCGGTGGCTTGGCACAAGTTAATATTGTAGCCTCATACTTCTTCGGAGGTATTTCAGGTTCTGCTGCTGCTGACACTGCTTCCCTTGGTTCCCTCCTTATCCCAATGATGGTTGATGAAGGCTATGATGCAGATTTCTCCACTGCAGTTACCATTACCAGTTCCTGTGAAGGCCTGCTTGTTCCACCCAGTCACAACATGGTTATCTATGCTACTACTGCAGGCGGAATTTCTGTTGGAAGCCTCTTCCTTGCCGGGTATCTTCCTGGTGCCGTACTGGCTGTAACCTTGATGATTGGTTCCTATATCTTCTCGGTGAAGAGAGGATATCCTAAGGGGGCACCGTTCAATATTAAGGACTTTATCATCCAGCTCGGTAAATCCATTTGGGCTTTGGCTGCTGTTGTCATCGTAGTTGTTGGTGTTGTAGCCGGTGTCTTCACAGCTACCGAGTCAGCTGCTATTGCCGTCATCTACTCCTTGATAGTTTCCGTATTCATCTACAAAGGTTTGACGTGGAAAGGCGTCTGGCAGGCTTTGGATGCATGTGTGAATACGCTCTCCATCGTCCTTATCCTTATTGCTACCTCCTCAGTCTTTGGATATGCATTGACTACACTCCATGTTCCGACTCTTGCAGCCAATGCAATCACGAGTGTTACCAGTAATAGGATTATCCTAATCCTGTTGTTGAACATGATTCTGTTGGTCCTTGGTGCAATCATGGATATGGCTCCCATTATTCTTATCGCAACCCCGATTCTGCTTCCTATAGCAACCGGTGTTGCCGGTCTGGACCCTATCCAGTTCGGAATTATGGTGGTACTCAACTGTGGTATCGGTCTGTTGACTCCTCCAGTTGGTGCGGTTCTCTTCATCGGATCTGCTGTTGGAAAGGTACCTATGGAGCGGGTAGTAAAGGCCACACTCCCGTTCTATCTCTGTATGATCGGCGCACTTATCCTGGTTTCTTATATTCCTGATATCAGCTTGTTGCTGCCGAAGGTGTTTGCAGGATATGTTCCGGTTACTATGTAGCATGGTTTTCTAAGATTTATGATGTATTACAGAACCAGAGTTCAAACTCTGGTTCTGTCTTGTATGGATCGAATGCCATCATTTTCACGTTGTTTCGTGATATACTGCTTTCTATGAACAAACCCACCATTGCCATCATGTATGATTTCGACAAGACCCTCACCACGAAGGATATGCAGGAGTATACGTTCATCCCCAAACTTGGGATGTCCACGGAGCAATTTTGGAAGAAAGCCGATACGCTGGCTAGGGAGAAGGGGATGGATAGCATCCTCTCCTATATGAAGTTGATGCTTGACGAGTCAAAACGTCAGGAGAAATCGATACGAAGAAGTGATTTCGTCTCTCTTGGGAAGAACTTGGAGTTCTTTCCCGGTGTCCTGACGTGGTTTGATCAGATCAATGCACTGGGGGACGAACTTGGTCTTACGATAGATCATTTTATCATCTCATCAGGATTGAAAGAAATCATCGAGGGCTCTGCAATAGGAGGCATGTTCAAACGCATCTATGCCTGTGAGTATCTTTATGATGAGAACCAGGTGGCAGTCTGGCCGAAGCTTTCCATCAATTATACTGCCAAGACACAATTCTTATTCAGGATCAACAAAGGGGTGCTCGACGTATTCGAAGACAAAGCCTTGAATGCGTACACAGCCCAGAGTGATCGGCCTGTTCCCTTTGAGAATATGATTTATATCGGTGATGGCCTTACCGATGTCCCCTGCATGAAATTGGTCAAAGAGAATGGTGGGAAGAGCATTGCAGTACACGCCAAGGATAAGAAGGAGACCAGCCTAAGGCTGATGCGGGAAAACCGCATCAATTTCTTTACCGAAGCTGATTACACTGCTGATGGTCCTCTATTTGCTCTGGTGCATACCATCTTGGAAGAGATGCAGGCACAGAACAAACTCGCCGATCAACACAGAATGATGAAACAGCTTGCCCTTTCTTAGAGCATCAATCCTTTTTGCATAAGAGATGCTAGCAGGATCATCCCTTTTCTTGTGGGATGTAGGCCGTCAAGCAAGAGCCCTTCATCAGGTTTAATCGGGTAGGCGGCCAGGTCGATTAGGTGTGCTCCTTCATGGGCTTGGACCCGATTGCGAATGATCTGGGAAAGTTCATTTTGGGTCCAGCCTTGAACATTCATAGTATCAAGAGCTCTATCCGTACGTTGTAAGGGAGTACAGAAGTAAATGGAACTGTCCTTATGCAGTTCAAGCATGGTTGATACCAGTTCTTCATATGCATCGGAAAAGATTTCTTTGGTTGTAGGCTGCTCTAATTGTCCCCAATCATTGGTCCCTCCGAAGACGATGATGATATCTCCTCTGAGGCGTGACTGTCTTGATGGATCCAGGAACGATGAGGTGATAGGTCGTTTTCCGGTTCTGCTGATCCTGCTGCCTGAGTATGATTCATTCATCAATAATTTCAATGAGGTCCTCTCGGATAGGATATGCCACCAAGTGTGTTCCACGCGGGTGACATCTGATCCTTCGCGGGGATAGAAGAGCTCGTTTCCCTCTGGAACATAACCGGCGAACGTAGAGATAGAATCAGCAAGTATGGAGAAGGTTTTGGTGTTCATAACGGCATTCTATCGCACCGTCTTCCTCCAAACAAGGCTCTATGGTATGCTCGAACAGGAGGCTCTCATGGATACGAAGATTTCTGTAGTTGAGAATGGAGCATTAAAACGGGTGGGTAAGGTATTTGCCGAAGCATTCGGACAAACTCCAGCACTTCTGGTAGCTGATGGGAACACCTTGAAAGCCGGTGGTTTTGAAACTCTTCGCTCCCTCAAGGAAGCTGGTATAGTGGTAAGGCAATATATTTTCCCCTCCAATCCTCAGCCTTATGCCGATGAATATGCTATACAGATTGTGCATGAGACTTTGAAGCAGGATAACAGCATCGCTGTAGTATTGGGCTCCGGTACTCTCAATGATATTACCAAACGAGCTAGCAGCGAACTCGATCGTCCCTACATGGTGGTTGCAACAGCTCCTTCTGTAGATGGATACACCTCCTATGGGGCAGCTGTCTCCATTGGTGGCTTCAAACAAACCCTTCCATGTGCAGCTCCATTGGTGGTGCTTGCTGATACCAAGGTGCTGTGCAAGGCTCCTACAGATATGACCGCCAGTGGTTTTGGTGACTGTATGGCCAAGTTTACCGCCGGAATGGACTGGATCCTTGCCGACCTTCTAGGTGTCCATCCTATCCGAAAAGATGTTTGGGATATGGTGCAAACTCCTTTGAGGAAGGTATACAAAAAACGTTCAAGTATTGCCCGCAGAGAAGCTTCGGCCATTGGTATTCTGTTCGATGCACTTTCAGCCAGCGGGTTTGCCATGCAAATCATGCATGATTCCCGTCCTGCAAGCGGAGCTGAGCATTTGATCAGTCATGTTTGGGAAATGGAACATCTGAGCAAAGATGGTCTTCCTGTAAGCCATGGCTTTAAGGTAGCTGTTGGAACGATGACTATCCGATATCTGTATGACCAACTCAAGATGGTCGACATCAATTCTATTTCTCTTATCGGAGGGGAGAGTTGGGCAGATCGGGAGAGAGCGGTCAGATCTTTCTTCAAAGATCCGAAGGTAGCTGAACAAACTGTGGTTATCGCCAAGAAAAAGTTTTTGGAAGGGGAAGCCTTGTCCAAAAGAAGGGAAACTCTGCTTTCCATTTTTCCCACGTTGATTAAAAGAATTGATGAACAACTTCCTCCTTACGCTGAGTTGAAGGAAGCAATGCGTATGAATGGGGCTCCTGTAAGCCCTGAAGATATAGCCAGTAACCTCGAGGGTTTGCGCCATGCAGTGACCGGAGCACAGATGATTCGTGATCGATATACGGTGCTCGACCTCTTCTACGAGCTAGGGATTTTCGACCAGGCTCTGGAATCACTTCAGCTTATGTAATAGAAAAATACAAAATAAACCTACGAAGCAGTAATGTTTGAAGTTGACTTGAGCAGTGTGT
>QJZS01000210.1 GCA_003247345.1 Spirochaetales bacterium | reverse complement strand
GATTGCCCAATACCTGTTGCTCTACAGTTCGTCTTTGGATGCGTTCATCGATGATCCTTTGCAACCCGAGTCTACGCTGTTTACGATTTTACTCAAGAAATCAGAAACCCAAAACTTAGGCAAACTCTCATCACTCATTCCTACTCTGTTTCCACAAGATTGGAAAGTCGAGATAGGCGGAGGTGAAGCAGTAAGCCTATCCCTTTCGGATTTGGTTACCAAGAGTCAGATCATCTCCCTTTTCAGCTCACTTCTTGCTGTTTGGATATTGGTAATTCTGACTCTCCGTTCGGTAAAACTCGCTACGCTTGCCCTCCTGCCCTGTTTATGTGCACTTGCTTCAGTTTTCGGGGTTATGGTGATCTTCTCCATCAAGCTGAATATTGTCACCAGTTTAATCGCCGCCCTCTGTATTGGAATAGGTGTGGACTATGCCATTCATCTGCTCTCTGCATTCCTACGTAACCAAACTACTTTGGAAACCATCCTACGAACCACAGGGAAGGCAATAATCGCCAATGCAGCCTCTGTGGCATTGGGTTTCAGCGGACTGTTCTTCAGCCGCTTCGTACCGATAGCCGATATGGGTCTGTTGTTCTGCATTGCAATGGCAAGCGCATCCCTTTCAGCCCTTCTGCTCCTCATCGCATTGAAGGTCCATATTCCGAAACTTTTTGTTGTATCACCAAGGAGAAAACGATGAAACGCATATTCATAATTCTGTTTTTGACAGGACTCTGCTCCTCAACGCTATTTGCCAATCTAAGTGCAGACCAGATTATGGCCAAGGTAATTGAGAAGCAAAATGCCGATACCAGTGCATTGGATATCAAACTTACTCTGATAGATAGCAATGGAAAAGAGCGAGAAAGACGGTTGCAAACACTGAGCAAAACCGTTGATGGGAAAACTTCCTCCCTGACTGTATTTCTTTCACCTGAAAGCGTGAAGAACACTCGATTTCTTTCCATTGAGAATGATGAGGGAAATAATGAACAGTGGATATACCTGCCTTCGCTTAAACGTTCGCGAAGGATTGCAGGCTCCGAGGAAGCAGGATCGTTCATGGGGAGTGATTTCTCTTATGCCGATATGGCTTCCATGACCTACGATAGTGATCAGGCAACCAACACGCTTCTCAGCGAGGATGGGACAAGCTACACCATCCAATCCATACCGAATGATACAAAGAACTATGGGAAAACCATAACTACCATCACCAAGGATACATTCCTTCCCTTGCAGGTGGAATTTTATGATTCCGATGGAATCTCGCTTCTCAAGACTTTGAAAACCGATAACATCACAGAAATGGGCGGTCGGTCGATCACCCAGACTGTCGTAATGACCACCATTGCAGATAATCACTCCACCCGACTTGAGATGTTGCAGGTTCGCTATGATATGAGCCTTCCTGATGGGTATTTCACCGTGAAGTTCTTGGAAACAGGGAGATTATGATGAAGAAATTACTAATACTTTTTATATTAATGATGCAAACCTTGGCTCTTTTTGCCGCCTTTGATATTTTTTCTGATACTGCAGAAGAAAACAGCCAACGAAGCATATCTCTGACAACAGAGACAGGCGTTCGTATGTACCGAGATAAACAGTTGGTTCCCGTATTGAATTTCGGGGTTTCTGCAACCCAGGAAACAGCTAAATTTAAGGTTCAGGCTGATTTAAACTACGATGTGCAGAACCAGACGCTGTCTTCCGACCAGCTTACCATCACGATGTTCCAAGGACCTACCAACCTCTATGCAGGTTGGACGACACACCCTTGGGGTTCGGCTTCACTCTCACACGTTGTGGATGTTGTGAATGCCCAAGATATCAGTGCAGGTATTATCGATGATCTGGAAGCAATGAAACGCAGGGAATTTTTATTGGGGTTCACCACCTACTGGGAAAAAAGTTCCCTTGACGTAGTAGTGAAACCAGGCTTCTTGCCAAATTCCATGGCTAGCGATGGTCGTTGGTCGCTTATTCCTGCGGCCTTTGCATCCGTTACATTAACTGAGCCTGATACCCAAACCCTCCAAAATTCCGGAGGAGGTGCAAGGTATCGCCTCCATATGGGAAACATGGATCTTGGCCTGATCTATTTCAATGGATATTGGCCACAAAGTGGCTATACCAATATTACCTATGATTCATCCTTCGCAGTTACAGGAGCTGATTTGATGTATACTCGCTACCAACTCTTTGGATTGGAGTCGAACGTACTGTTAGGCCCATTCTCCTTAGCCCTCGAAGGTGGATACTTCCTAAGCGAGGACCTAGATGGAACGGACAGCGGTCTATACAACAGCAAGGCAGCGTACCTCGCAGAATTATCCTATACAGATACTGCAACCTCTGCTTTCTTTGCTGTAGCGTATCAAGGCCAATATGTATTTGACTACCCTGCAAATCCTATAGATGTCGATGTCATGGCTGCATACAACAACAAGGCGTATGCAAATACGATTATTGCTGTAGTCGAAGTTCCGCTTTTCAGACAGCTGGTCAATGCACGAATAGCCGGAACGTACCAGATAGAAAGTGAGGGGTACCTGGTCATGGGTTCACTCTCCTACGCCCTGCAAGACAATGTCTCACTGGTCGGAAAAGCGTTCCTCTATGGGTCGCTCTCATCACTAAGCAGCATATATGATACGTGGGATGCAAATGATTCGGTCCAAATAGCACTTCAAGCATGGTTCTGAACAAAAGGATATGATAGGATGCCTCTAGGGGGCATCCATGGTACTTCTTTCTGATTTCCTGCTTTTTGCAACCACCTCTTTGGTGTTCTCTATTACCTGCCTCTGTATCCTGCTCAGGTTTCGGATGAACGATGCCTATATTTCTGCATTCCTTACCGTACTGGTTCCCCTATCGCTTCAGATGGCCCTTACTCTGCTTGTCACCTACCTGACGCGCTCCTTGCCTCCCCAGACTCTTGCATCGCAGTCATATGAGATATTCGCTTTAGGAGCAACCCTCTTTTCCGTATTGCTTACCACAGTGTTGCTTTTGATGATGAGCCGATATTTGATCCAATTGCTTCCCGCTACAAAAAAGCAAAAGCAACTTGGAAACAGAATCTTATCCTTATTGGTTTTATTGTTCTTTTTGCTCAGCCTTTGGGTAATCCTTGCAAAGAATGAAGGTAGTTGGCCTTCTGCTCTGCTCGTGACCATTTCCTATCATTTTTTCAGCGGAAGTATGTTTTTCATTATTCATGCAATTCTGAGTCTGGTATTTGTCAAACGCGCAACCACCTGGGAAGAAGAGAGATTACTGAAAGGTTTTATCTATACCTTCTTCCCGCTAATTTTTCTTTTCCCCTTGGATATTCTGTTTTTCCGCACTGGCCCATTCAAGCTAGTCTATCTCAGTTTTGCAGTGCTGTCGGTTTATCTGTACTACTACATCAGCCGACGGTATTTCATCACGTATGAGGAGACCTCTGATGTCGATTCCAGTGAAGGAAAACAATTCGGCTTGTCTTCCAGAGAAGAAGAAGTACTTGCTTTATTGATCCAGGGATTGAGTAATCAAGAGATCGCAAAGCAGCTTTATATCTCGGCTAATACGGTTAAGACGCACATTAAAAACATCTATGCAAAGATGGGGGTCAATAATCGCGCCCAATTGTTCTCATCTCTCAAACACTGACTAGGATTTACAGTCAGCGCATACCCCGGTCAAAAAGAACGTGTGCTCATGGATTGTAAATCCATACGACTGTTCCCATTCTTTCAGCTGCTGACCATACGCACAATGGCCTAGATCGATGAATCGGTGACACATTTCACAGTGAAACCAATGGTGATGTACGTCATTTGCATTTCGATAACTGTAATATCGCTCTGTTCCATGTTCACTGCAGTGGAGGATAAAGGATTCTGCGAAACCTTGATCCTCAAGGTAATGGAGATTTCGGTAAACTGTGGCTTGGTCAAAAGGAAGATCCTTTGCCAAGGTGGAAGCACTCACCGGCTCCTCACTCTTCATAAGTATGTCCATGATCGTCTTTCTAGCTTTAGTCACGACCAATCCTCCGCTTTTTGATTACATCACCTGCGGATCGGCCAAGGAAGAATGCCCCAGCGATGACAACAACCATAGCGCCCACAGGGAGGTCGACAATCCATCCAATCAACAATCCTGAAAATGAAAACAGGAAAGAAAACAGGGTGGCGAATATCATCATGGAAGCTAAATTCTTTGCTTTGTAACCAGCAGTTCCTGCAGGTAACGTAAGCATGGCAATAACCATGACAATCCCTACAAATGTTTGTAACAATACCACTGCCACGGCAGTGATTGAAAGAATAGCCAAGAAAACTGTTTTGGTGGGAATACCCCTGACTTGGGAAAATTCCTCATCAAAAGCTGTTGCCTCTATCTGGGGATAAAACCTCCAAGCAAGAAACAGAACAATAACATCCAGCAATGCCAAAAGGGTTAAATCGCTTGAGGTGATCAACAGAATATTACCGAACAAGTAACTGGAAGGATCGGTATAACCGGGTGTCTTTGCCATAAACAAAACACCAATGGACATCCCGATTGCCCAGATTGCCTGGATCACTGTATCTTCCCGCTGTTTGGAACGCAAGGAAACGACCCCGATGATTCCGGCTGACAGCAAAGCAAAAATAATTGCACCGACCATCGGACTTAAACCAGGAACCTTACCTGTTGCAGAGAGGTATAAGGCTATGCCAATACCTCCAAGCACCGCATGGCTGATAGCACCGGCAAGCCCGGCAATGCGTTTTACCGTTACCACTGATCCCAGCACTCCGAACAATACCGAAGAGAGCACTCCTGCAAAGAAGGCATTTCTTATAAATGGGAAGTCTGGGCTGAATAACATGGAAAAGAAATCTTGGATGTTACTCACTCTTCCCTCCAGCCGGGTATTCACAATAGTCTGCAGGAATCTTCACATCATGGCGGACCCGCTTGGTTTCCCCTTCCATTTCATCCTCCAAGGTATGTTGGACTATCGTTCGACCCTTCTTTCCTTCCTTGTGTGCATCAAGACAAAATACACGGTCTATCAAGGAAGAAACGATGCGCATATCATGGGTGACAATCATGATGGTCGTCGAACCTTTCAGTTTTCCAAGTGTCGTGTATAAACGCTGCTCGCTCTCACGGTCTAGATTGGCAGCCGGCTCATCAAGAATCAACATCGCCGGTTCCGCCGCCAAGGCCCGAGCTACAAGCACACGTCGTCTCTGCCCTCCGCTGAGCGCATTATAGGGACGATCGGCAAGCTCCTTCATTTCCACTTGTTCAAGCGCTTTCAAAGCTTGCTCTGTATTCTTCTGTTTGTTTCCCCTACCCAAAGAGCCGATACAACCCATCTTCACGACCTCTAGTACCGATATGGGGAACGTCGGATCATAGGAAGCATGCTGTGGGACATAGCCGACCAATGTCCTGTTCCTCACAGGATCATCCCCCAATAACTTGATGGTTCCCGTCTGTGGTGATTCAAGACCGAGAACCAATTTAAGCATCGTGCTCTTTCCAGAGCCATTCGGCCCTACCAATGCAATAAATTCGCCTTGGTGAAAGTGAAAAGAAACATCATCAAGTACTTTGAGATGAGGGTATGAAAATGAAACATCATGAAATGTCAGTGCAACGGGGACAATATTCATAAACCTTTCTGAACCTCTAAAAGAGTATCTCCCATCAATCGGATATTAGCAAGCCAATCATAAGCAAGTGGATCGAGGGCAACCACTTTTGCTCCAACAGCCTCTGCTACTTTTTTCGCACTGAAAACCGGGAATTGTGATTGTACAAAAATTGCTTTTGCCTCATCCTTCTTTGCCTCGGCGATAAGATTGGCAAGTTCTTTTGCTGTCGGTTCTTTCCCACCTGTTTCGACAGCTTCTTGATGCAACCCAAATGAATCGAGAAAATATCCAAATGCTGGATGATACACAAAGACGGTACTACCCTCAAGCCCACTTAATTGCTGCTTCAGGGAAGTAAAGAGAGTATCAATCTCATCAAGAAAGGCATTGGTACGTTGATCTAGAACGTCTTTTGGGAGCCCAAGATTCTCAATCAATGCTTGTTCGGTATTTTGTATCAATATTTCTGACTGAGCCCATCCCAACCATGTATGTCGGTCTATGTTTAAATCCTCGGCAGTAGCTTGAGGATCAGGGGTTTCTCCCTCATGAACATGAGCTTCCAATTGACGGAAGGTCATTCCCTCTGTCCCATCTATAATAGCCAAGGAAGGATACAACGAGGAAATCTTATCGACAAGTGCTCGTTCAAAATCAGTTCCGCTGAGTACCCAAAGCTTCGACTTTGCCAATTGTGCCATTTGCGATGGACTGGGTTCATAGGAATGGGGATCCTGCCCTTCTCCTACCAAGACTACCGTTTCTACCAGATCCCCAGCTATCTTATCAACAAAAAAAGCCTGAGGCAGAATACTCACCGCTACAATGGGTTTCTCATTGCTTGTAGGGGTTTCAGACTTCCCACTACCGAATATCACAAGTGTTACAAAACTCATCAGTACTATTGCAATCGCACGTTTACGCATATTTCCTCCAAATGGTTTCTCGTTAAGAATAATAAAGCAAGGTGTATTTTGCAAGTCATTTGCAAATTTTGTCAAGACTATACAGACGAGCTTGAAACTATGTATATTCAAAAAAGAGGTATTTCGATGATTTACACCCTTAATGACAACCAAATTCCACAGATTGGAAACAATTGTTTCATAGCCCCCAGTGCCGATGTAATTGGCTCGGTCAGCTTAGGGGATGAGGCATCAGTATGGTACCATGCTACGATTCGTGGTGATGTAAATTCCATTACCATCGGGGAGAGGACTAATATTCAGGATAATGCTGTATTGCATGTAACGCACGATTTGCCTTTAACCATCGGCAAGCGTTGCACAGTCGGGCACAGTGCAATACTCCACGCCTGCACCATCGGTGATGATTGTTTAATCGGCATGGGTTCTACGGTCCTTGACGGTGCCGTCATTGGAGAAGAGTCAATGGTTGCAGCAGGGGCCTTGGTCACCCCGAACAAACACTTCCCAAAGCGATCAATGCTCATGGGAAGCCCTGCCAAGCTGGTAAGGATTATCAGCGATGAGGAATTTGCCTCAATGCAAAAGAATGCTCAGGAATATTGGGAGTTCGGTTCAGATCTCGCAAACGGAAGACAAACTGCTACTCACTCCTGATTCGCTTGTTCGAACTTTCTGATGGCTTCGTTGGTTCCGCCTACCACCAAGATATCTCCGCTGAGGAGCACAGAATCAGGGAGTACCTCACTGATGGCTTTTCCCTCACGGATGATTACAATAATATTCAAGTGAAAACGCTTACGGAAATTCAGGTCATTTACACTCTGATTTGTAAGCTTGTCAGTGAGCGTAATGTTTGCAATGGAAAAGTCTTCACATAATTCCAAGAAATCCAAGGTGCCTGTGGAAACCAATGAGTGGGCTAGTCGTTCACCCATTTCCACCTCTGGAAATACAGCTTCCGCACCAAGATGTTCAAGAACTTTTCCATGATTGGCGCTGGTAGCTTTGGAAATGACTCTAGGAATTCCCAACTCCAACAAGCTCATGGTTACAAGGATGTTCGACTCAATATCTTTGCCGATACAGACAATGGCAGTACGACAATGGGCAACGCCAGATTCCTGCAGGACTTCTTCCGTTACAGCCTTCACGGGATAGATGTTCTCAAACTGGTCCTTGACCGCATTCAGTTTTTCTTCTTCGATCTCCAAGACTATGACTTGCTTTCCTGCCTTTTTCAGTTCCAAGGCAAGTGATAAACCAAATCTGCCAAGACCGATGATACCGTATGCATCATTATCGAACTCTTTTTTCATGACTGCGCTCCTTCTAGCCTATGAATACCTGTTCCTCAACATAGCTGAGGTGTGTCGACTTCTTTGTAAAGCTGGTAGCGATGGTGATTGGTCCCACCCTTCCGGCAAACATCACAACGATCAAAACCAACTTCGAAAGTCCACCAAGCTGTGTTGTGATCCCCATCGACAGCCCAACCGTCGCAAAAGCAGATACGGTTTCAAACAGGACAGAAAGAAAATTAAACCGATCCCCTTCGAAAATCAAGATAAGGATCGACCCGCCCCCTATCAGAAGGATGGACAGTAACAGTACCTGAAAAGCTTTCAGTATACTTTCAGAACCTATTCTTCGCTTGAAAACAGCATTTTGATGGCCGAACATCAAAGACCCAAGGCTGAGGACCAAGGCGAACATCGTCGTGGTCTTGATACCACCACCAGTAGATCCTGGGCTTGCGCCGATAAACATCAAGAATATGGTGAACAACAATCCAGCTTGGCTCAGGGTGTTCAAATCAACCGTATTGAAGCCAGCGGTTCTTGTGGTGACACTCTGAAAGAATGCGGCCAAAGGTTCTAAATGCTCAATGATTGCATAAAAGAGGAATCCTACCACAATTAGGATAGCATTCATTGAAATAACAATTTTCGAATGCATGCTCAACTTTTTCCAGCTATGGTTCTTCACAACATCAGAAATTACGAAAAAGCCAGATCCACCAATGATGATCAAAAGGGCTGTCGTAATATTCATTGCTATGCTAGAGCGATAATTTGTCAGACTCTGGAACTTTCCCATCAAGTCAAA
>QJZS01000154.1 GCA_003247345.1 Spirochaetales bacterium | reverse complement strand
GTAAAGATTCTTAATATATGAATACATGCTCATATATTGAAGTTTAGGAGATTTATATGGACCAAAACAAAGTCTGGGATGTTCAAAATCTGGATTGCGCATTTTGTGCTGCCTCCCTTGAGGATGAACTCAATAAGGTTGAGGGAGTCAAACAAGCCAAGGTAAATTTTGCAACAAAGCAGATTAAAATCGATACAGTAAAAGCGGAAGATGAATCTTACTTTCAAAATATCATACGCGTTGCAAAACAAGTCGAACCTGCTATCAAAGTGTCAGAACCGGCAAAAGAAAAACGCAAAAAGAGGGATTTGAATGTAATACGCATCCTCGGTTCATTGTTGCTATTCATTATCGCATGGATAACCGATACTCCTTTATTGTTCGTCCCCAGCTATTTGCTTGCAGGTTATATGGTTCTTTATAAATCCTGGATTAATTTGATTCATGGAAAATTGTTTGATGAAAATTTCTTGATGAGTATTGCTACAATAGGAGCCTTTGCTATCGGGCAACTCAGCGAGGCTGCTGCTGTCATGGTTCTCTACATGATTGGAGAATACTTCCAGGACAAGGCTGTAGAAAAAAGCCGTTCATCTGTGTTGAATGCACTTGACCTACGATCTGAACAGAGTCGAATCATAGAGAATGACGCAGTCCGATTAGTCGATTCAGAAGTAGTTACCGTAGGTTCTGTAATACGGGTATTGGCAGGGGAAAAGATTCCCTTGGATGGGAAAATATTGAGAGGTAACTCCACTTTGGATATGCAATCCTTAACCGGAGAGTCGTTGCCCCAGACAGTTGCATCAGGGACAGAGGTCTTCAGCGGGAGTGTGAACCTCTCAGGAGTATTGGAAATCCAAACAACCAAAGCATATGAAGATAGTACAGCAACTAAGATTTTACACCTAGTTGAGGAATCATCGACCCATAAAGCTCCAACTGAACAATTCATTACGAAATTTGCCAGATATTACACACCTGCTGTTGTTTTTCTTGCATTAGCTTTAGCTGTAATACCCTCTTTGGTCACCGGTATGTGGGAAACCTGGATTTACCGTGCTTTGGTATTCTTGGTGGTAAGTTGCCCGTGTGCCTTGGTGATAAGTGTTCCCCTCACCTATTTTGCAGGTATCGGGAAAAGCGCCACCAAAGGCATTCTTATCAAAGGCGGTAATTATCTGGAGGCTTTGGCCAATACGGATACCATGGTCTTTGATAAAACAGGGACCCTCACCAATGGGACCTTCTCTATTGAAAAAACTTGGATTGCCAAAGATTCGAAATATGATTCAGTGTATTTAGCCCAACTCGCTTCAAGTATTGAAAGCCATAGCAACCACCCGCTCGCTCGTGCATTCTCCTCAATCTCCTCACAATTTGAGCCTTCTGACGTAACAGAAATTGCAGGAAAGGGCATTATGGGCAGAGTCGATGGCAACCGAGTTGCAGCAGGAAATTCACTTTTATTTGAAGAACTCGGCGTTGTGTTGGGAAATGAAGACACCGACCAAAGTACAATCCATTTCGCGGTGGAGGGCGTTCATATTGCGTCCTTCTACTTATCGGATACCCTTCGAGCAGACGCAGTCGAGGTTCTAGGATCATTGAGAAAACGTGGGATCAAGCAAATGATTATGCTTAGCGGTGATAAACAGAAACAAGCTGAATTGATCGCCAATCGTCTCAACTTGGACGAGGTGCATGCCCAATTGCTACCCCACCAGAAAACAGAGCATCTTAAGACCATTGCGAAAAAATACCCCAACCTAGCCTATGTAGGTGATGGTATGAACGATGCCCCTTCATTGGTGGCAAGTCGAGTAGGAATTGCTCTTGGCACTACTGCCAGCGATGCCGCAATGGAAAGTGCTGATGTAGTAATACTTTCAGAGAACCTCGATGAGCTGGATAACCTGCTGTCCATCAGTAAGAAAACGGGAATTATCGTACGTCAGAACATTGTTTTGGCTTTGGGGATAAAAAGCATAGTGCTCGTATTGGGAGCTTTTGGCTTTGCCTCAATGGCTTTGGCTGTCATTGCCGATTCAGGAGTGGCCGTGCTTGCTGTATTCAACGCATTGCGCGTCCTGATGATGCGTCTATCTCGTTGATTATCACAAACATGTATGCTAATCTTGCACAGATTGAATGAAGGAATAGACTCATGAACGAAAAAATGACACGCAATATAGGCATCATGGCACATATTGATGCAGGAAAAACCACTACGACCGAACGTATACTCTACTACACCGGGGAAAATCATCGCATCGGCGAAGTAGATAACGGCGAAGCAACCATGGACTTCATGGAACAGGAGCAGGATCGGGGAATTACCATTGCCAGTGCTGCTACCACCTGTTATTGGAAAGAGCATCAGATTAACATTATCGATACTCCGGGACATGTTGACTTTACCGCCGAAGTGGAAAGATCCCTACGTGTGCTTGATGGGGCGGTTATGGTCGTTTGTGCCGTAGGAGGTGTTGAGCCTCAGACCGAGACAGTCTGGAGACAGGCTGACACCTATCATGTTCCCAGAATTGCCTTCGTCAATAAAATGGATAGACTCGGTGCAAACTTTGAAGAAGCAGTCAATGAACTGAAAGTAAAACTCGGTGCAAACCCTGTTCCGCTTTTCATCCCTGTTGGCGCTGAAAGCGACTTCAAAGGCATCATAAATCTGCTTACAAAGAAGTACTATGTATATAGCGTGGAAGACCAGGGAATGACGTACACTGAAGAGGATATCCCTGAAGAAATGGCCGAAGAGGTGGAAAGCTGGTACGAGAAATTAATCGACAGCGTATCATCATTCAGCGACGAGATCACCGAGTTGTATTTTGACGGACAACCGATCAGTGAAGCATTGATAAAAAAGACCTTGAAGGAAGCAACCATTGCAAGACAGGCTCTTCCCATATTCGTTGGTTCTTCGCTTAAGGATATCGGAGTGCAGGCTCTCCTTGATGGAGTAATCGACTACCTTCCAAGCCCGTCAGAAGTACCTCCGATTCTTGGAATTCATCAAAAGACTGAAAAAAAAGTGGAAGTAGCATATTCAAAGGAAAAGCCCCCTCTCGCCTTGATTTTCAAAATCCAGGTCGACAGGGAAGCTGGCCCAATGAGCTTCATCCGCGTTTACAATGGCACGATCCGCAAAGGTACGGCTTTGATGAACATTTCCAAGAAAAAACGCGAACGGGTAAATAGAATCCTAAGAATGCACGCTGACAGACCTGAAGAATTGAGTGAACTTGAAGCTGGCGATATCGGGGTTATCATAGGTTTCAAAGAAGGGCGTACCGGAGATACTGTAGGTAGCGAAGGTGCACAGATACTTCTAGAAGAAATGCACTTTCCGATTCCAGTTATTTCTGTTGCCATCGAACCGAACAGTCTCAGTGATGGAGACAAACTACGTGCTGCCCTCTCGATCCTTGCCCAAGAAGATCCTACATTCACCTACCGTGATGATGAGGAAACCGGGCAATTGGTTATCAGTGGAATGGGTGAATTGCATCTTGATGTTTTGGTAACCAGACTTACCAAAGAGATGAATATCAAGGCCCGTATCGGCAACCCACAAGTAACCTATCGAGAATCGGTCACGCAGGAATCCAAGGGATCAGAGAAATTCTCCAAAGTCATCGCCGGCAAGGAAAATACCGCAGGTATTTCCCTTACGGTCAGACCACTTCCCTCAGGGAGCGGTAACCGCTATACCTGTTCTGCAAAAGTTCGGGGTATGGATCAGCAGTATTATGATGCGGTGAAACAAGGCATTACCAATGCTTTCAAGGGCGGTATCCAGTTCGGGTATGAGACTGTTGATCTTGAGGTTGAAGTAACAGATATTGTTTACAATGAATTGACTGCAACTCCTTTTGCTTTCGAAGCTTGTGCTGCCATGTGTTTTGACAAGGTTGCCCAGAGTTCCAATCCTGTTTTGATGGAACCGGTGATGAAGGTAACGGTAGTTGTGCCGACCCAGTATGTGGGGGAAGCCATCTCCAGTATTACCAGCAGAGGTGGTTTGGTGCACAGCATTGAGAGCAGAACAAGCAGTGAACATATTCATGCACAAGCCCCACTTTCTCAGTTGTTCGGATACTCGACAGCACTTCGGTCAGCAACTCAGGGAAGAGGAACTTTTTCCATGGAGTTCGACCATTATGAGCAGAAAGTACGCTGATGGTATAAAAATCATGGAAATTGGCTGGCTGGAACCTTGCGGAACTAGAACAACCATGACTAAAATGTAACAAATAGATTTGGAGGATGATACATGAAGGATGTTCGCATTCTTCTTTAAAGATATTTATTTAATGCAGACCCAAAGAGGAGTACAACATGGCTAGAACTTACAATTTGCAAGACATTTTCGCTAGGAATTTGAAGGAACGAAGACGCAAACTCTCACTGACACAGGCTCAGCTTGCTGAGAAGATTGGTGTTTCAACTTCTTTCGTGACAGAAATTGAAACATCGCGCAAAGCTCCTTCTTTTGCTACTATTGAGAAAATAAGTGCAGCGTTGGATGTACCTTGCTGGACGTTTTTCTGCGAAGATGGGGACAAGCTTCCCAATGATGTCACCGTCATGGACCAATTCGCTTATAAACTAAAACAGGATATCAACCACCTTATAGACGTGAACGTAAGTCTGACTCGTTAAACGTACGCTTAAAGATTTCTCACTATGAATGCAGGGCACCCTCTGAAACGGGTGCCTGTTTTATGCGCAGAATTCCGCTTCTCAGAATTCTTTTGACATATAAGATTCTGAGGCTTACCATAAATGCACATGCGTTCTAGATCATCAATCTAATTACAGATGATCAAAGGAGGAATTATGAGCGTTGTAAGCACAGACTTGAGGAATGTCGCCATCATTGGCCACAACGGCACCGGGAAAACTACCTTGGTAGAACAGATGTTGTACTATGCCAATGTAATTTCCCGGGCAGAATCAGTTTCAAGCGGAAAAACCACCAGTGACTACACAGAAGAGGAAATTGCCCATAAGATTTCCATTCATGCTTCCCTCGCCTCCCTGAATTGGGAAGGAAAAACTCTGAACATCATAGATACTCCGGGAACCGCGGGGTTCATTGGAGAGACTATCTGCGGATTCCGCTCTTGCGAATCAGCAGTAATGGTCGTCGACGGACGCGACGGGGCTCAGATTGAGACCATCAAGTTGTGGCGACATCTTGATCAACGAAACAAACCACGGGCTGTTTTCATCAATAAGATGGATCGGGATCGTGCAGACTATACCCAGGTTTTAGAAAATCTGAAAGAAACTTTCAAAGCCAATTTTGTACCGGTCGTCATTCCAATCGGTTCAGGAAAAGATTTCAAAGGCATTATTAATTTGATTGAGGACAAAGCGTACCTCAAGGCGGAAGGAGATAAAGAAAGTCCTGCAGATATTCCTGCTGACATGAAGGAATTCGAAGAAAAATATCGTGAAGAACTTATTGAGAATGCAGCCGAAGGCGCGGATGATCTTATTGAAAAATTCTTTGAGGAAGGCACGCTCTCCGCTGAAGATATCAGACGAGGTCTTCGCGAAGGAATGGACGACAACCGAGTCGTTCCTGTATTTTGCGGATCCACAGAAATGGGTTCCGGTATCATCAGCATTCTGAATTTCATCAGGCACAACTTCCCTAAACCACTCGGAAAATTCGACTGGATCATGAAGGCAGACGGTTCTGAAGGTCAGTTCACAATCGAAGCAGAGGGCCCTGCTGCAGCTGTGGTATTCAAGACCACAATTGACCAGTTTAGTGGAAAACTCAGTTTCATAAAGGTTCTCAGAGGAACAATTAAGGGAGATACGGAACTTTACAACCCAGAACTGGGCAGAAAGGAACGTCCGGGAAAAGTCTATCGCATGGTGGGCAAGAAGTTAGTCGAAACCGACAGTTTGTCTGCAGGGGATATCGGTGTCATTGCAAAGAGCAATATTGCATCCACCAATTCAACCTTGATTGAAGGCAACGATAATAAATTCCACTTCAAAGCCTTGGCCTTCCCTCACCCGATTTATAGTCTGGCGATCAGTTCAGACGATAAAAAGAGTGAAGTCAAGATGAATGAAGCCTTGCATAAGTTCATTGAAGAAGACCTAACCTTCTTGATTAAATACAATGAAGAAACCAAGGAAAACGTTGTTGCTGGTATGGGAGAATTCCACCTGAACATGATCCTGGACAAGGTGAGGGAGAAACAGAAGTTAAAAATCAACACGAAACTTCCGCGGGTTGCATATCGCGAGACTATCACAAAAAAAAGTGGGCCTTGTGAATATTCTCATAAAAAGCAAAGCGGCGGACACGGACAGTATGCACGCGTACTTATCGAGATTGAACCACTTGAAAGAGGTAGCTACTATTCCTTCACCAACGCTATCAAAGGCGGATCTGTAAGCAAAGGATATATTCCAGGCATCGAGAAAGGTCTGCATGAATTGATGGAAGAAGGACATCTTGCCGGATACCCGATGATGGACATCGGGGTCACATTGATTGATGGAAAAGAGCATCCGGTTGACTCAAGTGAAATGGCTTTCAAGCTTGCAGCCAAGGGAGCTCTCAAGCAAGCAGTCGATAAAGCCGCGGCTGTACTACTTGAACCAATCATGCTTCTTAGTGTATATATTGAGAACGATTATCTGGGGGACATCCTCTCTGATCTTAGCAGCAAACGTGGACGTGTGTTGGGTCAGGAAGACATGGGCAACCTACAGTTGGTCAAAGCCCAGGTACCACAATCGGAACTATTGAACTACGCCATAGACTTGAAGTCGATGACAAGTGGAACCGGTAGTTTCGAGATGGAATTCGATCACTATGAACCATTGAACGGCAAGCTTGCCGATGAGGTTATAAAAGCCTATAAAGATTCCTTGACTGAAGAGGAATAGGCTGGGTGGACAATCAGATCATTGCATTTCTGATTGCTTGAGAGTGAATTTGTTGAACCTTGGAAGGGAGCTTGCGGCGGCAGGCTCCCTTCCCTCTTATATCCATTGAGGGAAAAAATCACAAGGGAGCTACGTTTGCCTTAATTGGTTACTTTGAACATTGCACCCCTAACCAGTTGGAGCGCTTCAAATCCTTTTTTCTACCCACACCTCATTGATCGGGTGAGATTTGTCCAAGCCTTTCTGCTCGAATTTGGTAGTATCCCTCCAGGTGACAGGAGGACAGAATCCCTTGAATTTATTTTCCAAGGAAGGGACTTGATCAAACACCTCAATCATTTGGTAGGCATACTCTTCCCAATCGGTGGCACAGTAGATATACCCACCCTTCACCAGTTTGCTGGCAAGCAAGGTAGCAAAAGGGACCTGAATCAATCGTCTCTTCTGCTGCCTTTTCTTCGGCCATGGATCTGGGAAAAAGATATGAAAACCTGCAACACTGTTATCAGGTATCATTGCATTGAGTACCTCCACAGCATCAAAGCGCATCAGACGGACATTATCCAATTGCTCAGTACCCACTCGATCCAGCAACTTGGTAAATCCAGAAAGAAACACTTCCAAACCAAGATAATTGAACTGATTGCGCTCTTTGGCTATTCGTTCGGTAGCCGTTCCCATACCAAAACCTATCTCAATGATCAAAGGATTGTCGTTTCCATATACTTCTTTGTAATCCAGAGTCTTACGTTCAAAAGGAATCCCATATGTTGCATAATATTTTTTAACAGCTTCAAGCTGGAAAGATTTTAGATAAGACGTCCTCAGTACATAACTTTTGATGGAGCGTTTTGAATCCTCACTCTTGGTTTCAACCCATCTAAGTTCTGGGATATCTTTGAAAATTGATTCTTGCTTTACCTGCATTTTTTCTCCTACAACAATCGCTGTAACTTTTCCATGATGAACAAAGACTTATCCTTCAGGGAAACCGCGTCAGTTTTCATAAACATAAAATTCATTCGGCGCATATCAAGCCATACTCGCTTATTGCTCAGTGCAATAAGACTCATGACCTTCTCCACGTTAAGATCTGCAACCTTTCCAAACTCGATGGTAACCACACCCTTTCTGTCGGTGAGGTGGATAATGGAAAGCTTGCGGCAAATAATCTTGATCTGGGCAATGTAAAGAAGATTTGCAACCTCTTCGGGGACCGGCCCAAACCGGTCGGAAAGCTCACTGCTGAGTGACTGCAATTGTTCCTCATTACTGATCGATGAAATTTTACGATAGATATCAAACTTCACCGAAGGTGCCTTGATGTACGTATCGGGAATGAACCCCGTATAGTCCAATTCCAAGAAAACCTCACGTTCAGCCTCTTTCAATCCTTCTGCCTTCAGGTCTCTGATTGCCTCTTCAAGAATGCGGATATACATATCCAGACCTACAGAGGAAAGCTGCCCGCTCTGTTCTCGGCCGAGGAGATTTCCGGTTCCCCTGATTTCCATATCCTTCATGGCAACTTTGAACCCGGAACCCAACTCGGTGTGTTCGCTGATAGTTTTCAAACGTTTGACAGCTATCTCTGTCAGGGAACTACCCTGAGGATAGAAAAGATAAGCATATGCTTGTCGGTCATTACGCCCGACACGACCACGAAGCTGATAGAGTTGGCTTAGGCCATACAAATCAGAACGATCAATGATGATGGTATTCACGTTGGGAATATCGATACCGTTTTCGATAATCGTAGTTGATACCAATACTTGGATCCCCTCATGGACGAACCGTCGCATAGTATCCTCGAGTTTCCGGCTATCCATCTGACCATGGGCACTCTCGATAATCAAATCAGGAAGCAAATTTGATAGTTGATGTACCACTTCATCTAAGCTTTCAATACGATTGTGTAAGAAAAAGACCTGCCCACCCCGCTCGACTTCATCTCGAATGGCCTTGACGATTACATCCTGATCATATTCCCCGATATGGGTATTGATAGGGCGCCGTGCAATCGGAGGGGTTGCCAATAAGGACATATCACGTATCTTGAGCAAAGACATATACAGAGTTCTCGGAATAGGCGTTGCACTCAAGGAGAGAGAATCGATACTGGTTCTCATCGTCTTGATTCTCTCCTTATCCTTTACGCCGAATCGCTGCTCCTCATCTACTATGAGCAAGCCGAGATCCCTGTACATGATATCCTTTTGCAGAATTCTATGGGTACCGAAAAGTACATCCACCTTTCCTTCCGCAACCCCGAGCAATATCTGCTTCTGCTCTTTTGCGGCTACAATTCGAGAAAGCTGGGCACACCGGATGGGGAAGGTTCCCACCCGCTGAATGAAATTCTGATAATGCTGCTCGGCCAAAATGGTGGTTGGAGCCAAGAAAGCTACCTGCTTGCCTCCCATGACAGCCTTAAATGCGGCTCTAAAGGCAATTTCCGTTTTACCATACCCCACGTCTCCGCAGACCAAGCGGTCCATGACCATAGGCCGTTCCATATCATCCTTGATATCCTCGATGCAGGATAATTGGTCGGCGGTTTCATCAAATGGGAAGGAAGCTTCGAACTGAAGCTGCCAATCGGTATCCTTGGGAAACGCATATCCAGGGCTATTCTGCCTCTTTGCATAGAGAGTGATAAGATGCTTTGCAAGATCCTCTGCCTTCTGTCTGGCTTTGGCTTTCTTGTTTTCCCATCCTTGACCACCCAGCTTATCTTTCTTTGGAGAAGAGCTATCGCTGCCGATGTACCGCTGCACCAAGTTCGCCTGCTCAATGGGAACATACAGCATCTCATTATCAGCATAGGCAATCTTGATAAAATCACGTTCTCGATCAAAACTGGAGACACGATCAATCTTTACGAATTGCCCTACCCCGTAATTCACATGTACTACATAGTCCCCTTCATTCAAGTCAACAAAGGAATCAAGTGGAGTCGATTGGGTATGCTGCAAGGTTTTTACAACCTGTCTTCTCCGACCGAAAATCTCATGCTCGCAAATTGCAATCACTTTGGCGGTGGGAATCGAGAATCCACCGGATAATTCCATTCTTTCATACGAGAGGAACTCAAAAGCACTGAGCATTTGGGCAAGTCGTTGCTGCTGGAGTTGGTTCTCTGCAAAAATCGTAACCTTCCAACCTTGCTTGTGAAAGCTCCCCAAATCTTCTTTCAGCATCGTAAAATTGCCAAAATATGAACGAGGGCCCTCAATATCAAACGTGTAGGCGCCCGGAGTTTGGCCAGCTATATCCAGAATGGTCACCGCATAGGTGCAGGTTTGCTGAAATTCAGGAAAGTCGAAAAGTATCTCATTCGGCTTGGGTGCATTACGATCATCTAGAAATGCCTGACGATACAAAGACTTTGCCTCCATCTGAAGGCTATGAAAACTGGTAGCCAACCGTTTTTCCCCGATAAAGCAAAACAGATCATCCTTGCCAAGATATTCTTGGATCGAGGATGTGGCGAGATTGGTTGTAGTGTCGACCAAAGAGAGAGAGAAATGATCCACAGTGCTTCTGGTTTCTTGCGTTACCGGATCAAAGCTGCTGATTTTCCCTACTTGGTCCCAATCGGCATATATTCTATAGGGATATTCGCTTTCGTAAGGAAAGATATCCAATACCTCACCACGAACGCTGAATTCACCCATTGCAGTAGTTGATACGGTATTGATGTAGCCAGCCTTGGAAAGCTGTTCGGCAATCTGAGTACTATCAAAAACTCCACCTTTTCGAATTTGGAGCGAAGATTGAAGAAGGGTTTCAGGACTCACCAAAGGACCTACAAAAGCTCTAAGATGGGTAACTATCATCCCGTGCGTCATCTCCGTTATGGATGAAAGACGATTCAGCTGGTCATATTCAACATTATCGCCGGTAAACGGGGTATAGAGTTTTCTTCCATTACTGGGTAAATAGACTGTCTTAAGTTCCTGAGTGTAAGGGTTCTGCCCATCTGAAAGCACGCCGCTATCCTTGAGCAAATCCTTTGCACTATCCTCAGTCGGACAGATCACCCATATCTTATTTTTATGTTTACGTGCAATCATTCTCAAAAATTGCGCGAGAGGATATCCCTCTAAACCTTCAACATCAAGACGTCGCTGTACGGCTCCAAACGCCTTGTAAGCGGAGCTGTTTTTGATATACGATTGGATAAGGGTAGAAATAGGTGTTTGCATAAGCGCCATTACCCTATCATGAGCAAGAAGGTTATGCAAGATAATGAACAGCACACTTGATATATTGGCTTTGGACAAATTAGCGAATGCAGTGAGAGAAGCAGGACACTGGGCAAAGAAACAACAGAGAGATATCCAACGGTCTTACAAACAAGATGGGACTGTCATAACAGAAACAGATCTGGCAATCTCAAAACGCATTCTTTCGCTTGTCGGTGAGTTGTTCCCTTTTGCAAACATTATAAGCGAAGAAACGCTTACCCCTTTCGATGAAAACGCACCTTTCACATTTGTTCTGGACCCGATTGATGGAACAGATGTTTATGCCCAAGGTCTCCCCAGCTGGGCGGTTGCTTTAGGAATATTGGATAAGGACCGAATTCCCGTAGGAGCCATCATAAGCGCACCTCGTTGGGGAATTGGTGAAGATGAATTGTTCGTAAGACTGGATCCCGGTTCTACGCTGATGATAAACGATCGACCATTCAAACCAGAAGGACAAAAAGATAATCCCAAGCAAATCGCCATGGGCTCAAGCGGGCAAAGGCTGATGGATTTTACCAATTTTAACGGGAAAATCCGTATTTTCGGCTCTTCCATCATCCATATGCTTTGCCCGGTCATTTACGACCATATCCAAGGATGCGTAAACCAAAGCTGTTATGTTTGGGATGTGGCAGCATCACACGCAGTACTGCTCTCCGTTGGGATGGACGTTGAGCATGTGGATAAAACCAAGTTCGTCTACGATGATGATTTTCTCTTGAAAAGAAAGCCTTTCTCACCGTCCATCTATGCAGGAACCAAAGCTTGTATTGAGAAACTAGGAGAAATCCTCCCTCCTAAAAAGTAGGAGTCGGGATTTTCTCCTTATCATACCAATGGCGGGCAAGATACATGAATGGTGTATCGAGAATAGCTACCACATACTTAAGCACATAGGTACTGATAATAATTGAAATCAATACATCGGTGGGATACACACCCCAGAATGCAATCAAAGTAAACACCAAGGTATCAATAAGCTGACTGACAATGGTACTGAGATTGTTTCTGATCCAGAGTGTATTGCGACCAGGCTTCTTCTGTTTCCAGAACTCAAAAGCCCAGATATCATGCAGATTGCTGATTACATATGCTACCAAAGAACCAAAAGCGATACGTGGCATCAAGCCAAATACCAGGCTTAATGATGGGTTAGCAATATCGGAGGAAGACGGTTCAAATACCAAAGCAAGCTGCATCAAGAGCGTCATGCCAAGCAAGCTGAAAAATCCGATTCCAACCGCTTTTCTCGAATCTTTCTTTCCATATAATTCGCTGAGAATATCAGTGGCTAAAAATCCTGTTGCATAGACAATATTACCCAGTGTTGCATCCAGGCCAAAAAGTACGACCATTTTGGTCACCTGGATATTGGCAACGATGACACTGATCGGAATCCAAACATACAGACCCAATTTTCCCCATAATCTGAAGGCTATGAGAATCAAAGCAAAGTTCACAACCAACATCACAATCCAAAACAATTCATTCATATTCAAAGAATCCTTTCTAAAATTTTTCTACGTACTGAACTTGGAGATGATAATCATCAAGTTTGAAATACTCAATCACTTGATCGACAAATGCATCCCGCACGGCAGCTACCACATGGATATCAGCCACTTCAAGAGCTTTACGAAAGGATGGGGACAAACCACCACCTGAAAGCTCCAATCGCCCTATTTCATCGAAATAGACGCAGGATACGGTTCGCAAAGAGTCGATTATACATTGATTTGCCCAAGCAAAATTTTGCTCGTTGATATAAAATCGTCCAAGTTGCTTGGCTCCTTCAATCGGTTCTGGCGAAAGAACCTGCCGAATTTCGCCTGTACATAAGTCCTTGAGTGTATACAAGGTTTTCTCAGGATTTGCAAGAGCAAGGACCCCACCCACAGGCAGGGTATCCTCTTCAATCATCTTTGTAAGACGGGTGGTTTTCCCCCCATCACGGGGTGCTACCACCAGCAATACATCACGTGGCATTTAAGAATCCTTGCAAGACGTCAAAGGCTTTCATTGAATCCTCACGCTTGATGACAAACGTCAATTCATTCATTGTGGATACGATTTCTATGACGTTGATCTGTTCCCAAGCCAAGTGGCGAACGGCCTCATATACAATTCCAGGTGTTTGCAAAAAATCACCGGTGAAGACCAAGGTAAGGGCGACAAGATCATCCATTTGGTTCAGCACTTCCTCACCTTGGGCGAGGTCGCTGACGAGACTTCTGTATTTTTCGCTTACTGCCAAGGAGACCTCATGGCTACCGAGCGTGATATTCAGAAAATCGCCTTTCTCTGTGGATATATTATTGTAAAGAACTCCCAATTTGCTGATAAAGCTGTCACGTCTGACCAAATTCACATCAAAGATATTGGTCTTCATGATTATTCCGTATTCAACATTTCCGTAATCAGCTTTGGCGCTCTCTTTTTTCAATTCTTCGCCGTAGCGTCGCAGTGCCATGACAATGGCGCTACTCTTCACGTCTTTTCCATATAACTTCTGTACTTCATTCTGTATTGAAGCGGAGTAATTGCTGAAGGAGAGAATACCATTGATTAACATCTCATGGATAAAGGGTGACTTGTCGACTATACGTTTCACGCAGCTACTGACTGATTCTGCCATAGAATCCTCCGTTATGTTATTATTATCACAAATAAGTTTTAATTACAACAAATCTTGGAGGTGTTGCCAATATTTATACAGAACAACAGATTACCTCGTACAAATAGTGTAATCTCTACATATAGCGTGTTTTCTTGGTAAAATTATAGAATTACAAATACGTTTAACACTATTTTCTTGTGTTTCAACCACTGCTCTGGTATACTTGTCAAAACGAGGAGGAACCAAATGCAGTGTCCACGTTGTTCTGCAATGGATGACAAAGTTTTGGAATCTAGACAAAATTCAAGCGGCTCTTCTATCAGAAGAAGAAGAGAATGCAATAGCTGCGGATATCGATTCACGAGCTATGAACGTATAGAAGACAAGCCTTTGATGGTAATCAAGCGGGATGGAAGACGAGAACCGTTCGACCTGAACAAAATCGGAAGAGGAATTCGATCCTGCACGGAGAAATTGAAAATCAGCGAAAATCAGATAGACACCCTTCTCCAAAATGTTGAGGATGCCATCATGATCAAAGTTGGAAGCAAAAGGGAAATTGCATCCAGTGATATTGGAGACGAAACGCTTAAACAACTGAAAGAAGTTGATTTGGTTGCATATGTACGATTTGCTGCAGTCTATAAGGCCTTCAATGATTTGGGGCAATTCATTGCAGAAATACAGAAACTCGGAAATGAACTTGCCTAACGGGCATCAAACCACTTTCCGGTCAATGATTGCTCTATGCTGTCATTAAGGTGTTCAGGTTTCAGGATCTCATTAGCACAATCAAGACAGAAGTTGTCGCTCATGCCTGCCACATAGTCAAAAATCAAACGATCCAGCGAGCCATCCTTCTTTAGATAGGCATTGCTCATATCCTTGAGATGATGAAAGAATCCCATGGCCAGCATGTTTTTCTCCTGCATGTATTGTTCCTCTTCAAATCCGTAGGAATCGAGTAAGAACTTCAGGTAATCGAGAATCAGGGTAAACAATCGAGTGAAGTATCGCTCGTACCCTTCGAGCATGGGACTCTTATAAATTGCCTGATAATTGAATGCAATCATATTCTGGACTGCAGGAAACACTTCATCGCTGAAACAAATCCCATCCTTCTCATTTGAGTGCTCTATGACATCCACTACCAAGGTATCTATGATTTGGGCATTGGTCTTTCCCAGTTTCTTTGAGACCGACTGTGGCAATTGGTTTGCTTCTATGATCCCAAGCCTGCAGGCATCCTCGAAATCTCTACCCAAGTAGGCAATTGTATCACTGAAACGGACAACGGCAGCCTCATAGGTTGCCGGCAGCAACCCCTTGCGGGTTTTCACCTGAGAAAGGTCCCTGACCTCAAAAGTAGGCAGGATAGACTGGACCAGATGCTCACCGTTGTGGCAAACAATTCCATCCCTGACAGCATAGGTAAGGTTTAATCCTTTTCCATGTTCAGCAAGGAAATCCACTACCCTCAGACTGTTGATCTCATGTTCAAAACCACCCAAACCGGCCTGCTCAAGTTTTGCAGAGAGAATTTTCTCTCCCGTATGCCCAAACGGAGTATGTCCAAGATCGTGTCCCATTCCTATTGCCCAAGCAAGTTCGGTATCCAGATCCAGACCACGGCAAATGGTAGAGGCAATTGAGGCAACATGAAGGCAATGTTCCATTCTCGTACAAATATGATCGTTGCTGGGAGCGAAGAACACCTGGGTCTTATGTTTGAGCCTACGAAATGGGGATGAGTGGATGATTGCGGTAGTATCGCGGTAATACGGACCACGTACATCTTCGCTTTTGTCTGTCTTGCGTCTTTTCAGCAGGTTTTCAGAGATGTGATTTTGCAATTCCATAGTTATTCCCCAAAGAGTTAGCCTATGGTATCATAGGAAAAGACCTTTTGGATAGCGGAGGCCCTATGGTTGAGATATATGCACTTCCTTTAGTATGCCTGCTTTTAAATTTCTTGGCATTTGCAGCTTGTCTGCGTTTTCTGTTCTCCAAACAAGGTCTCTATTGGATCGTGCCTTTATTTTTAACGCTGTTTATGCTTTGGCCTAACGCTTTGAAGCTCTATCAGGTTGCAAATAATCCAACATCAGTATCTTTGCCGTATCATTATATCGATATGCAGCCAGTGCTGCTTTCACTTTTCTGGTATGCAATGATCGTGACATTTCATTTTGCCTTGAAGAAGACAATCAGGGTGAATCACTATGAAGAGCAGGTCAGAAAGAATTTGCATGAAGCACGGTACCAAATGACTTTGGATACCGTGGCCCAAAATCGTAAGACAAGACGGAGAAGGCAAAATTTCACAAAAATCAATGCTGCAGTTCCTGCTTTACATGCCTACAGTCCCGAGTGGACCGACCTTTTTGACCAACGATGAATAGACAACACCTCTTTTTTTGCGGAATAAAGCACAGTGGGAAGTCCACACTGGGCAGATTGGCTGCCCAACAGCTTGGCTATGAATGGATAGATTTGGATGACCTCGTCCTGGATCGGATTTCGCCCTACCCCACTATTCGAGCTTTTTACCAAGCTGAAGGCAAGCAAGCTTTCATGGATGCGGAAGTACTTGCCTTATCCTCTTTTCTTCAATTGCATGATGATTCTGCGTTTGTCATCAGTCTTGGCGGTGGAGCCTCCGACAACGATGCATTGATTTCTCTGATCAAAGAATTCGGAAAAATCATTTATCTTGAAGTACCAGAAGCAGTACTGCTCCAAAGGATTTTAAAAACCGGTATCCCTCCTTTTTTGGATGCAAAAGATCCAAAAGGCTCATTTGAACACCTCTATGCGCAAAGACATGAACGCTATAGCAAAATATGTGACAAAATGATACAATTGCCAAATTATCCGGATGTCCGTGATACGGCAAGTTTTCTTGTCGAAATGCTAGAACGTGAGGTTTGATATGGGACATAACAGTTTCGGAACCGCATATACCGTAACCACTTTCGGCGAATCCCATGGGCCTGCCCTTGGGGTTATCATCGATGGGGTTGAACCTGGTTTCAAAATAGATGAAGAAGCATTGCAAGCGGAGATGAACCGTAGACGTCCGGGAGCAAACCCAACAGGAACCAAGCGCAACGAGATTGATCAGCTAAGCATACTCTCAGGAACCTATGAAGGACTTACCACAGGTACTCCGATTGCTATGATCCTTTACAGCACAAACCAACGTTCCGCAGACTATTCTCACCTCGAACAGGTATTCCGTCCAGGCCATGCAGACTGGACCTTTTTCAAGAAATATGGGGTTCGTGATATTCGTGGAGGCGGTCGTTCAAGCGGTCGTGAAACAAGTGCACGAGTTGCAGCAGGAGCCTTGGCAAAACAACTCTTGGCGAAACGCGGTATCACCATACAAGCAGGGACTGTCCAAGTGGGTTCAGTCATTGCTGAGAAACGGAATTGGGATGAAACAGACAATCCGATGACCTGCCCAGACAAAGAAGCCTCTGAGAAGATGGTTGCCCTCATCGAACAAGTCAGAAGTGAGAACGATAGCATAGGCGGTATTATCGAGTGCAGAATCAATGGGGTCCCAGCTGGAATCGGAGAACCCGTCTTCGGAAAATTGGAAGCCTTGCTCAGTCATGCAGTAATGAGTATTGGAGCTGTCAAGGGCATCCAATTCGGTGATGGCTTTGCTTGCGCTTCCATGAGAGGAAGCCAGTTCAACGACCAAAGAACCAGCGATGGATTCCTATCCAACCATGCAGGTGGTATTTTGGGAGGGATTTCCTCCGGTCAGGAAATTCTGTTCCAAGCAGCCATCAAACCTACAGCGTCCATCTCTCGTCCGCAGCAAACGGTCACCAAGCAAAATGAAACGACCTCTCTGACCATTGAAGGACGACACGATCCTTGCATTTGCAGTCGTGCAGTTGTCGTAGTTGAATCCATGGTTGCCATTACGTTGCTTGACCTGTATTACACTGCATTTGGGAAGGCATGATGCAAGACACACCGTTAATAGTACAAAGTGACAAGACCTTGCTTTTGGATGTACACCACCCGCAAAGCGAGGAATGTCGTAATGATTTGGTACGTTTTTGCGAATTGATCAAAAGTCCGGAGCATATGCATACCTATGCGCTCAGTGCTATCAGCCTCTGGAATGCCGCATCATGCAAAATTGATGCAAAGTATATACTCGACTGTCTCGATAGATGGTCGAAATTCCCCGTTCCCGACAGCGTACGCTTCTATGTGAATGATATGGCCACCCGTTGGGGAAAAGTCATTCTCACCAAGAGTGAGGATCCCCAATATTATGAGCTCAAAGTAACTGACAAACGAATTAGGACAGAACTCTTCAATAGGGCAAGTATTGCAAAATTGCTTGTCGTAAAGAATGAGACGAGTTTTCTTCTTTCCGCCTACAACCGGGGAGAAATAAAACTGCAACTTATCAAGATAGGCTATCCTGTTGATGATCAGGTGCAATTGCAGCGGGGGCCGAACCTTCCCTTTTCCTTCAGAGAACAAACCTTGGGTGGGAAAGAATTTGCTGTAAGAAACTACCAAAAGCAAGCCAGTGATGCTTTACTTGGGGACCTCGGTCCGGGTACAGGCTTTGGAACCATCGTGCTCCCCTGCGGCTCAGGAAAGACTGTTGTTGCAATGAACATCATGCAAAGGCTCTCCACTAAAACATTGGTAGTTACGACAAATGTTGCAGCTGTCCACCAATGGATTGCCGAGATATTGGATAAGACCACATTGACTGAAGAACAGGTCGGAGAATATACAGGGGCAAAAAAAGAGAGTAAGGATATTATGGTATGCACCTATCAGGTCCTTACCTATCGTCCCGATAAAGAAGGCCCATTCCCCCATTTAGAGCTTTTAACCAAAGGTAACTGGGGCCTTATTATATATGATGAAGTACATATGCTGCCTGCGCCGGTTTTCAAGGTAACGGCAGAATTACAAGCCATCTACAGAGTCGGACTCACAGCTACCTTGGTACGTGAGGATGGACGCGAGGATGAAGTATTCAGCTTGGTCGGTCCAAAACGATTTGATGTACCCTGGAATGAATTACAACAACAAGGCTTTATAGCCGAGGCGTATTGTCATGAGGTAAGGATTGACCTTCCCGAGGATAAGGAAATTCCTTATGCATTGGGCAACAAGCGAGAGAAATACCGAATTGCAAGCGAGAATCCCAAGAAGCTTGACGTCGTACAGGCATTGGTAGAACGCCATCCGGATGATTTTATTTTAATCATCGGTCAGTACTTGGATCAATTGAAATTGATCGCAGACCATTTCGGCCTTCCGATTATCACCGGTAGTACGGCAAATGCAAAACGGGAGGAACTGTATCGAGCATTCAAGGAAGGTGAACAAAGGATCCTTGTCGTCAGCAAGGTTGCAAACTTTGCGATCGATCTCCCCGATGCATCGGTGGCAATCCAAGTATCAGGGACATTCGGCTCTCGTAGCGAGGAAGCTCAACGTTTGGGACGAATTCTTAGGCCCAAGAATCGGTCCAGTTTCTTCTATTCGGTAGTAACACGGTACTCAAGTGAGGAAGAGTTTGCTGCCAATCGTCAGAAATTTCTTGCAGAGCAAGGGTATTCCTATGAAATCGAGGTATGGGACACGTGAATGAATCAGCACAAGCAGCCTTCAAGACACTAATTGGTCGGTACTCAGAAGACACTTATTTCTATTTAGCCCGAAATTACCTTGGGCTGATTCAAACGCCTTTTCACAAACCTCAACTTACCACTCGTATGGTACAATTTTTCAGTCAGGAAGCAGTTGTTACTTCCATCCTGGATTTGCTTGATTCTTTTGACCAGGCTCTCATAAGTTTGGTAGCGCTTGCAGGTCCTTTGACCGTTGAACAAATTACACGCTTGATGAAGGAGATGTACAGCTACGGGCATCTCTTACGTCGTATATCCAACCTTCAGGAACGAATGATCCTGCTTAGCGATGAAGGACGATTGGTTTTCAATCCTCTTTTGGAAGAGGAACTGAGAAAACGTTGTTCCCTTCGACCCCTGTTAGGTGACACCGAGCGAGCTCTCTCGGACGCACCCTATTGTTCGACAGAGTTCATCAGAGGCTATTTATCCTTGGTAGCAAAAGAAGGAAAGTGTACGTACCAGGACCAAACGCCTTCGCATTTCCCCACGTTTGAGCCAAAACGTCTGGAACAGATGTACCTGGCCCTTGGATCCTTTATGACTGACTGCGGAATCCTGATAAATCAAGATAGGAAATGTAGTATAAATTACGAACGTGCCCAACAGTTGCTCAATCTCACTGACCATCAATTGATTTGCCTGCTTATAGCCAAGGATCTAGAGGGAGAAGAACGTCTAGCGTTTGCGAATGCATTGTTGCAACATTTGCAGGCCTTGGGGGGCTGTGACACCAATGCACTGAAGCTTCTCATCAAAGCTTTGTGCATACGGTATCAGATCGGTTACAGTTCCTCGGTCCTCAATGAACTCTCCACGTGGGGAGTCTTGTCATTGGATGAGGTGTGGAAGGTCTCTCGTATTTCAGATACACAAGAGCAAACCCCTTTGATCGTAGACAGCGACCAAACCATCAGCTATCAGGGGACCTGTGCTACGGATGATATTCTGTACCGCTTTGCGTTTCTTGAAGTCTTGGACATGCAAAAGCGATACCGAATTACAAAGGAAAGTCTTATCTCTGCGTTGGACTCTTCCCTTGATTTCGCATCCATCCAAGCTTACCTAGAACAACACAGTGCGAACAAAATGAATTCCGCGCTGGCCACGCAACTTTCAATGATTGCCGAACAATACCAAAACATCACCATTTATGATGGGTTGGTACTTACCTGCGACACGAGAACTGCAAATCTGGTCGAGAAACTCCCGGCAATGGCCCAACATCGATTGGTTACCCTTGCCCCTAGTATTTTCTTGATGCGTAGGGATACGGAAGAAATCTGGCGTCAAGTCTTACGTTCTGCAGGTCAATTGGTAGGCGCCACAAGACGCTTTGAACAAGTAGAAGTCATTCCAAGTGAAGAGCATCCTCTTTTGTTGCTCTTGATCCAAAAAGCCTCTCAACTTGAAAAAAGCGATACATTGGGAGTCATGGCTGCAGAGCCTATGGGAAAACCTGTTCTTGATCCAACCTTGCCGCTCGCCATCGAGGAATCGAATCTTTCCAAAGCACAAAAGGAAGATACGCTTCATCGATATCAGAGCAGGATGATTGTTCGGAAATCGCAAATAGCTGCCCATATCCTCAATCCAGTAATCGAAGCGGGTGGTTTTGATTACCAAGGAAAGGTCAGCTTGTGTAAACAAGCATCTGGTAGAAATGATCTTGTATTGGAGTTGCAATTACCTGAACAAGAACTGGTAGTCCAAGCACTCGAAATTGCATATACACCTCAAAAAGAAGCACTACTCAAGGCGGCAATCATGCCAACGATGGAGGTAAAAATCTTGCCGGTCAGCAAAATATTCCTCGTACGATTGGTAAGATTCCATCTGGCTTAGTTTAAAGGTCAACCTGTACCCAGTAGGGATAATGGTATCCAGTAAAAGCCTCAAACTGTAGCTTGCCTTGTTCCATCAGCATTTGAGCTCCACCGATTATCGTGCAACCGGCTTTCTCTGCTTTGCTGAGGAATGGGGTCAGTGGGGGCTTGTAAATCAACTCGTATACCGTCTCATTGCCACAAAATTCCAACGAGGGGCACGGATCCTGCCCTTCCAAATTACCCATGCCAACATTGGTTGTCTGTACGATAAGTTCAGCACTGCCCGTATAGAGGTGTGCATTATCCAAACTATCGTAACTACTCATCGTCTCATCAGCCAGTGTTTTTGCATGCTCTGCAGTACGATTGAGGATAGTCACCTTGACCCCATGGTTATGCAAGGCCCAAACGACAGCCCTACTCGCTCCACCAGCACCAATAACGAGAGCCGATCGGATTTCCCCGTTGGCAATCTTGTCATTGATGGGTGCTAGAAATCCATAGTAATCTGTGTTGATACCCTTCCACATGTTTTGGATTCTTACGACGGTGTTGCATGAACCTATCTGCTTTACTTCACGGGTAATTCTACCCAGATACGGCTGGACACTTCGTTTATGAGGGACCGTAACAGAAAAGCCATGAATCTGTATCATCTCGGCTAATTTGAAGAATGCACGAACAGAATCCACAAGGAACGGGACATACACGGCATTATAACGAATGGCGTCAAAACCAGGGTTGTGAATCTTTGGAGATGCAGTATGAGCAACTGGATTACCGATAACCCCATAGATATGGGTACGTGAATCCAGTCTATCCGCCCTATAGAGTTCACTCATAGTCTGGGCTGTCAGATGTCCAGGGGCTCCTTGTCCATCTGAACAGAAACTAAGTAAGGAGCCACATTTCTTATAAAGAATTCTGGTACATACCCCAAACGGGCCCATTCCCAAGACAATCTTTTCCTTGATGGCTGACAGTTCTTGCTGCACTCTGAAAATGGTTATCACATCCATCATACTCTTCGGGGTAACGGCTACTTTGGGAATATCACCTTTACCGGCAAGCTTCTGGATTCTACCGAATAAATCGGCAGGAACACATTCAAAGTCATGATAACTTCGAATAATTTTAATTCCACGGTTTTTCAAGGAACTCTCAAGATCAACTTTCTGCTCAAAAAAGACATCTTTGAATTTCAGATCGCTCTTCTTTACATCTTCTTCGATATCAACATAGGCAAAATCCCCTTTGGAGGCTTCATACAATAGTTGAAGACGTTGCTTCTCACCCAGAATGCACTGTCCGCCATCCTCCTTTCGGCGCATGGTCAAAATCACAGGGATATCTATGGTAGAGGGAAAAGAAGATGCAATTTTTTGTTCATCGGGGGTTAAAAAATCAAGACGAAGTTCAGCGATGGAGATCCACTTGCGATTGCGTTCAACCAAGGCCCGGTTCTCCTCCAGGGTTGATCCGGTTAGAGTTAGGCAAAGCACTGTAAACCTCCTGAATTGCGGTGGATTGTCACCACATACACGCTTATGCTAAGGTAATAATAACGTCAAACATCGGGCATTTCAACACCCGTTTTAGCAATGAGGAGATTGAGTGTGGCAACCTTACAAGTCCAGCGTGTACACCTCGCATTTGGAGACAGAGATATTCTTAAGGACGTTGCATTCACCTTGACAGAGAAAAGCCGTAGTGCACTGGCAGGGGGAAATGGAAGTGGCAAATCCACTTTATTGAAAGTAATCAGCAACCAAATGCATGCGGATGACCTACAAATAGCAACTACGAAGAATCTTAGGATTTCCTATTTGCCACAAAGTGATATTGTTTTCGATGAAGGTACCCTTTTCGGTGAAGTAGAAAAAGGCTTCTCTCGTTTTAATGATATGAGTAAAGAGCAACGGGAAATAGAAGGAAAACTTCAGCATAGCGATGAAAGTGACAATACCGAAGCTTTGTTGCTCCGTTTGTCAGAAATACAGGAGCAGTTTCTCACAGAAGGGTATTACTCTCGCAAACAAACCATTGAACAAGTTTTACTCGGATTGGGTTTCACCATGGCTGACATGCAAAGGCTATGCAGTGAATTCTCGGGCGGGTGGCAAATGCGTATTGCTTTGGCCAAGATCCTTGTTGAACGGCCAACGATCATGTTACTCGATGAACCAACGAACTATTTGGATATTGAGGCGATTTATTGGCTGAAGAACTACCTTAAGATCTATGAAGGTGGGCTCCTGATCGTAAGCCACGACCAAAGCTTTCTTGATGAAACGGTCCAAGAGGTTTTCGAGTTGTTCAATGGCAAACTACAACGATACAGCGGCAACTACACCTCCTATATACAACAACGAGAAGCAGAAATAAAACAACTCGAAGCAGCATATCGTCAACAGCAGGAGCAACTCCAAAAAACAGAACAGTTCATTGAGAAATTCCGCTACAAGGCAACCAAAAGCAAGCAAGTGCAAAGTAGAATCAAGATGCTCGAAAAGCTTGATATTGTTGAAGTGCCTTCACACCTTAAGCAACTTTCGTTCTCATTCCCCCCTGCCCCACATAGTGGCAATGATGTCTTGCTTATCACAAATCTGGAAAAACATTATGGAAATCACAAAATCTTTGATGACTTTTCCATATTGGTGAACAAAGGCGAACGCCTTGCCGTAACCGGTAAAAACGGGGCCGGAAAATCTACGTTGCTGAGGATGATTAGTGGTCAAGATACAGAATTCGACGGAACCATACGTTTGGGAAGTGGCGTGACAATCGGCTATTTTGCACAAGATACGGAAAAAACGCTCGACCCAAAGAATACGGTGCTGGAGGAAGTTTCCAGTATAGCTGCCACCGCGGACTTACCGAAACTCAGAACATACCTGGGTTCCTTTTTGTTCACTGGTGATGATGTATTCAAATCAGTTTCGGTGCTTAGTGGTGGAGAGCGTAGCCGCCTTGCTTTATTGAAAATTTTGCTGCATCCGGTAAATCTATTGATTTTAGACGAACCCACTAACCACTTGGATATCAATGCGAAAGAAATGTTGCTTAAAGCTTTGAACAAGTACGACGGAACCATGATTTTCGTAAGCCACGATGCTTATTTCATCGAGCATATTGCCTCTAAAATATTGTATTTGACTACCGACAACCCTCCTGAACTTTTTGATGGCGACTACTCTTATTTCTCCTATAAGCTGGAGGAAAAAGAGAAAGTAGAAAATCAGATTTCGGAAGAGACAAAACAGGTAAGCAAGCAATCGCGTTCCTATAAAGAAGCAAACAAGCTGAAGAACAGGCTTTCATCACTTCAGAAGCAGAGCGACAAACTCTTGGAAAAACATGAGAAATTGGAAGAACAGATCCAGAACGTAGAGCTGGAGATGTCCAAAGAAGAAAATTATAGTGATGCCCAAACCATCACTGCCTTGGTAAAGAAAAAAGAAGACTTGCAGTCTCAACTGCATGATGAGGAGCAAGCCTGGCTTGAATTGAGTATGGAAATTGAAGAATTGGAGGCTGAAATTGGCTGATTTTGCTACAATGTTCCCATCAATCATATTGGCAAGTGGATCAATAGCCAGAAAAAAACTGCTTCAATCAGAAGGAGTTGAGGTAACAGTCTGCCCTACCAACTGTGATGAAAGCCACGATGACACGGACCCGGCAGCGGTAGTACTCATGCTTGCAAAGCGAAAAATGCAAGCATACCTCGCTTCCCATGCAATGGGGGAAAAGCCGGTGTTATCGTGTGATACCCTGATTTCCTTCGATGGAGAGCTCATCGGAAAGCCTATTGATAAAACTCATGCCAATGCACAACTTTCCAGATTTTCAGGGAATAGCCATACCGTATACTCAGGGTGGGCACTGTATTATCAGAACAAACTATATAGCGGGACGGCAGAAACAACTGTAGTTTTCAAGCAATTGGATGAAGAAATGATCGAATCCTATCTCGAAAACGGAGAGTGGAAAGGGGCTGCAGGCTCTTATCGCCTGCAAGAAACAGGTCGTAGTCTCATTGAATCCATCATTGGAGATGAAGATACGATAATAGGCTTGCCATTGTCGCAAATTTCTGAAATACTGGCAGAACCGCTGTCCAAATAGTGACAGAGGAAATCTCCACCCTAGAGGTGAGTAATAGTAGAAGGGTGACGTACACATAGGTAGTGTATCGTCAGACAGGAGGATTATGTCCGTAGTAACCATGAAAAGCCTGCTCGAATCAGGCGTGCATTTCGGCCACCAGACAAAACGGTGGAACCCAAAGATGGGCCGTTTTATTTTCAGTCAGAGAAACGGTATCCATATTATTGACCTGCAGAAAACCTCTGCTTGCATTGTTGAAGCTTATGACGCAGTTCGTGCTGTCGTTAAGCAGGGCAAGCCGGTACTTTTCGTAGGCACTAAGAAACAAGCACAGCAAGCTATCGAAACCGAAGCAAAACGCTGTGGTATGCCTTACATCAACAACCGTTGGCTCGGCGGTATGCTGACCAACTTCTCAACCATCAAGAAGTCCATTGCTACCCTCAAGAAAATTGAGAAAATGGAAATTGATGGCACATTTGAATCACTTACCAAGAAAGAAGTTTCCTTGCTCACCAAGCAGAAAACTAAATTGGAAAAGAACCTTGGCGGTATCAAGGATATGAAGGAACTCCCAGGAGCTCTGTTCATCATTGACACCAAGAAGGAAGCTATTGCTGTCACTGAGGCAAAACGCCTTGGCATTCCGGTAATCGCTGTCGTCGACACCAACTGTGACCCCACCGATATCACCTACCCTATTCCTGGAAACGATGATGCAATTCGTGCAATCAGTCTGTTCGTAGAAATCATTGCCAACGCTGTAGTAGATGCTGACAATGAAGCTGGTATCCAGATCATCGAAGCTCTTGGCAACGAAGATGAGGAAATGACCGCAGAAACCACTGATGCCGAAGAGTCTGATGAAGAATCTGAAGAGATCGTATTCTCCACTGAAGAGGGCGCTGATTTCTCTGATTTTGAAGAGAAAGAGGTAGAGGACAAGGAAGAGGAATCTGAAGAAGAAAATCTTCTTGTTGACGAAGAAACCCTGTATAAAGACTAAGGAGTAAACGCATGGCAATTACCGCTGAAGTAGTAAAGAAACTGCGCGACATCACTGGCGCAGGTATGATGGATTGCAAAAAGGCATTGACTCAGGCTGATGGTGATTTCGCTGCAGCTGAAAAGATTCTCAAGGAAATGGGACTTGCTGCAGTTGCAAAGCGCCAAGACCGCGCTACTGACAATGGTCGTGTTTTTGTGAAGATTGCAAAAGACAAGGCTGTTATGGTCGAACTTTCCTGTGAGACTGACTTTGTATCAAGCAATGACCAGTTTGCAGAACTTGGTGAAAACATTTGTACTGTTGCTCTTGAGAAAGGGTATACAGAAGTGAATGACGAGCTTGAAGGCATGGTTAAAGACTTGATCACTATCATCAAGGAAAACATGGCTTTGAAGCAGCTCCACGTATACAACATCGGAGAGAACGAATTTGCTTCCAGCTATATTCATGGCAATGGAGCTCTTGCAGTTCTGGTTCAATTCAAGTCCGATAATGCAAAAATCTTCGAAAGCGCAGAGGTTCAGGAGTTCGCTAATGATTGCGCACTCCACGTAGCAGCATTCACTCCTACCTACCTCAATACAGCAGCTGTCGATGAATCTTATATCAAAGAGCAAACCGAGATTTTCACCGTTCAGGCTCAGAACCTTGGTAAACCTGCAAAGGTTGTTGAAGGTATCGTAAAGGGCAAACTGAACAAGCACCTCTCTGAAATCTGCTTCTTGCAACAGCCGTTCGTAAAGGACGATTCCATGTCTGTTGAGAAGAAGGCTAAGGAAATCGGAAAGGCTGCCGGTGGTAGCTTGGAGATTATAAACTATGCATTCTTGCGTGCCGGTGCTGCTGGTTGCAGCGTCTGAGCGTAATCGACTTTTATCAACCGCTCACACCTTGTGAGCGGTCGTTGTTTTATTGGAGATTTGTATGCAACAGGTACTAGACACATGTGAAAGTAAGATGCAAAAGAGTCTTGAGAGCCTTTCTCGAGATTTTGCCAGCCTCAGAACAGGCAGAGCTTCCGCTTCTCTTCTTGAAAAGATTAGGGTTGACTATTATGGTGCTGAAACACCAATCAACCAAGTAGCAACCATCAGCATTCCTGAAGCCAGAACTATTGTTATCCAACCTTGGGACAAGAGTGTTCTTGGCGCAATTGAGAAGGCAATCCTTAAGAGTGATCTTGGGCTTCCTCCAAATAATGATGGAAAACTGATTAGACTTAACTTCCCCCCATTGAATGAAGATCGCCGTAAACAGCTGGTCAAAAATGCAAAATCGAATGCAGAGCAGAGCAAGGTTGCAATCCGCAACATTAGACGCGAGGCAATTGATGAGCTTAAGAAGATGCAGAAAGCCGGCGATATCAGTGAAGATGAGCTGAAAGATGCTGAAAGTAGAATTCAGAAGATGACTGATTCCCATGTTGAACAGATTTCCTCCCTCTCCGATGCAAAGGAGAAGGAGATAATGGAGATCTAGTCTATGGAAAAACAACCTGTTGCCCTTGTTCACCTTGGTATCATAATGGATGGCAATGGGAGGTGGGCGCAAAAGCGTTCCCTCCCGAGAACAGCCGGCCATTTGGAAGGCCTAAAAGCTGTGAAACGAATTATTCTGGCAGCTGCTGAACAGGGTATCGGGTTTGTTACCTTCTACGCTTTTTCTACGGAGAACTGGAAGCGAAGTGCAGAAGAGGTGAATTACCTCATGCATCTCTTTGTTTCCAAACTCCATGGGGAAATTGGATTCTATAACAAACATGGAATTCGAGTTTTAGTCAAAGGCGATATTGCAGGACTCCCTCCCCAAGTACAGACTGCAATTGAGAAAACAGTTGAAGAAACGAGTACGAACACCTCAATCACAGCAATCATTGCTATAAACTATGGTGGACGTGATGAAATCTGTAGAGCTGTAAATACATTCATGCAGAAGAATCCAGGTACAGCTATCTCAGAAAATTCCTTAGCTTCATATTTGGACTTGCCCCAATTGCCTCCTGTCGATATGATAGTGAGGAGTGCGAATGAACGCCGTTTAAGTAATTTTTTACTTTGGGATAGCGCATACGCTGAACTTGCTTTTTATGAGAAACTCTGGCCGGATTGGAACGGGGACGACATCCAGCACATTTGTACAGAGTATGGAAAGCGAGTAAGGAAATTTGGGGGGGTACAATGACGTCAATGGCAAAGCGGGTTCTTACTACGGTAGTTACCCTTCCTACCCTTTTCATCATCATTTTTTTCTTACCCTACAATTCCTACCTTGCACTTGCTATACTTGCAATCCTAGTATCAATCTATGATGCAAAAGAAATGAAAGATCTTTTCTTTGCAGCGGAAGGCCAAAAACTAAATATTCCGTGCGTGTTAGTCGGTATCCTTCCCTTTTCCCAATGGCTTGAGACTGCATATTTCCCACAATTCCCACTGGTAGACCTAGCCATTGTTCTGATGGCACTTACGTTTTTCACGCTTGAATTGATCTACGGGGAAAAGGATGATTTCGCCAAGTCCCTTTTAAGAATCTCGGCAGACAGCCTTATCCTTTTGTATCCTGGTATCCTAATCACATTCATAATGAAGTTGACGACAACCATCTATCCAACACAAAGCATGTTGTTGTTCTTTTTGTTGGTTTTCGGCAATGACGTTTTTGCTTTTATTTTCGGAATGTCCTTTGGCCGTAACAACAAAGGTATTGTAAAAGTGAGTCCCAACAAGAGTATCGCAGGTTTCGTAGGGGGAACCGCGACGGCAATCCTTCTATCAGTACTATTCTGTATGTTTGTTCCTGGGATAAAAGAAATTGTGCTTCCATGGCAGGCAGCTTTGATAGGCTTTCTCACCGCAACTGGTGCTAATATCGGTGATTTGATTGAAAGCGCCTTCAAGCGCTCTGCAAAAGTTAAAGACAGCGGGAATATTATTCCTGGTCGTGGTGGATTGCTTGATTCCATGGACTCAATGCTTGCCAGCGCCCCGATTTTCTGGTTATTGCTCTCTTTTTTAAACTAATAAACCTATGAAACGAGTTATTATTCTAGGCTGCACCGGTAGCATCGGTACCACAGCCCTCAACGCAATTCGCTCCAAACACCTTCCATTAGAAGTGGTTGGACTAAGTTGCAATACCCAAACTTCAACCTTGACTTCTCTTGTCGAAGAATTCCAGCCCCAAGCGGTATGTATGACTGGCACTTCTGCGCCAACGTTTCATGATTGTCATGCGTATTCTGGTGTTTCGGGACTTAAATCCATGCTACAAAGCCTCGAAGCTGATATCGTATTAAATGCGATTGCTGGTTTTGATGGCTTGTATGCTTCAATATGCGCACTGGAATGTGGATTTGATTTAGCCTTGGCAAACAAGGAAAGTGTAGTATGTGGAGGCTCATTTCTTTTTTCGATTGCCAAAACACACCAATGCTCAATCATTCCTGTCGATAGTGAACATTCAGCCATAGCGGAACTTATAAAGGGACACCCAAGGAAGACCATCAATTCGTTGATACTCACTGCCAGCGGAGGTCCATTTAGGACTTTAGAGAAAGATAAGTTTTCCAGTATTACCGTTGAGCAAGCTTTGGCACATCCAACTTGGAAAATGGGAAAAAAAATTTCCATTGATAGCGCAACGCTTGCAAACAAGGCATTGGAAGTTATCGAAGCCTCCTACCTTTTCGGATTTGATCACTCTCATATCGAGGTGGTGATACACCCTCAATCGATTGTTCACTCCATGATTCGAACCATAGATGGAGCAGTTTATGCCCAGCTGGGAAATCCTGATATGACCCTTCCTATCATAAATGCCTTATCAGAAGGGCAAAAGAATTTAGTTACACCTCTTGATTTCACCAACCTTCACTTGGATTTTTCAAAACCTGATTTCGCCCGTTTCCCCCTGCTGGAACTTGCCTTCACAATCTTGCAAAGAAAAGGATCAACAGCATTAGCTTTTAATGCTGCTGATGAAGTAGCTGTGGCAGCATTTTTGGACAAACGCATATCTTACCCCAAGATGATTGAGGTTGTCCAAAGGACCTTGGACCAGAGCTGGGAGGAGGAGATTGAAAGTCTCGATCAGATTCTTAAGCTTGACAAAGTAGCCAGGGCTGTTGCAAAACGGTATCTATGAGCAGTA
>QJZS01000130.1 GCA_003247345.1 Spirochaetales bacterium | reverse complement strand
ATAGAAAATACATAAATAATTAATAATTTAAATGTTGCTAATAGTTATCAAAAATAGCTTATTTCTTGACAAAGTGACAACTTTTATACTTTAATAGAGTTGTCGGATACGGGATTTATATCTATTCTGGAATGTTGTTCTATATAACGTCCATCCTGTATGTCAATCGGAAATACAGTCCTTATTCTCTAAGGGCTCCGTTTCAAAACGTCTAGTACCTAACACACTAAGGAGGAACTATGCGACGTAAACTGTTCACTATGCTTTTGGTTATGCTGCTTGCTTTACCAATGGTAGTATTCGCAAGTGGGGATAAAGAGGCTGAGACCCCAACAAAGCAAATTAGAATTGCAGAACAAGTACCAGGTTTGATTACCCCAGGTGTTTGGGATGGCCAAGCCTTTTCGATGAATTCTTCCATCTATGAATATTTGGTGGAAATCAATGCAGAAACCGGTGAGCTTGATCCAGTTTTGGCAACAAGTTGGTCAACTGATACCGGTAAAGTTTGGACTTTCAAGCTCAGAGAAGGGGTTAAATTCCATGATGGTTCAGCTTTTACTTCTGCAGATGTGAAGTATACTATCGAGCGCACGCAAGATCCTGCTGTTGGTCATTTGAAGAAGGCTGACTTTGAGGTAGTTGCCTCAATTGATACTCCAGATGATTACACGGTTGTAATCAACCTTAAGGAAGCTCGTCCTACATTTATTTATCAGTTGACTGACTATAACATGTGTATGCTTTCCAGCGAGTATGACTATGCCAAACTTGGTGAATCAAAACCAATGGGCACAGGACCTTTCATGATGCAGCAGTTGGTTCCCAAAGAATCTGCACTGTTGGTGAAGAACCCTAATTATTGGGCACCTGGTCTTCCAAAAGTTGACAAGCTTTTGATTTACTTCGTTGCTGATATTGATGCGAGTGTTTCGATGCTTGAATCTGATCGTGTTGATGTGGTTCCGTTTATAACTCCTGTTATCAAGAAGCGTATTGATGCTATCGATGGTTTGTCAGTAATTTCCCCTTATCAGGAACAGCGCTTTATTTCCATGCGTGTAGACCAACCTCCATTTGATGACAATAGAGTTCGTCTTGCACTCAAATATGCTATGGATCCTCAAGTGATTGCGCGTAGTGTTGCGCAGGTTGATTTGAACAATGGTGTTTCTTATGATGAGACTCCTATCATGCAGATGCTTGCAGAACATAAGGATATTGCACTTCGTGGTCGTGATATAGCTAAAGCAAAGGAACTGCTTGCAGATGCAGGATATCCTAATGGCTTGAAAACTGAATTGTTCTATGCATCGGATCATCCGTTCGGCAAGGAATTGAGCCAGACCATCAAGGAACTGGCAGCTGAAGCTGGTTTTGATATTGAACTCAAGGGTTATACCCGTGACATTTATCTTTCCCAGTATTGGCTTAATTGTCCGATTTCGATCACTGGATGGGGTGGTAGAATTGATCCTTCCATGTTGCTTGCCCTTGCTTTCAAGGGAGATGGTCCATGGAATGAATCACACATGAATGAGCCTGTAATAAATGATCTGATCACAAAGATTTCAGGTGAAGCTGATCCTACAACTCGTACTGCTCTGTATCATGAACTGCAGGATTGGTTCTATGAGAATGGTTCTTTGATCAACGTACAGGTTCCATTCCTTGTAGCAATCAGTGATAAAGTTGTTGATTATAAACAACCTCTTACTATGATTCCGCAGTACAAATACACGGATATTCTATGAAGAGACTGATGCAATTGTTTCTTCGAAGACTGGGGTCGCTGATTGCGACCCTGGTCATCATGTCTTTTATCATCTTCCTGCTTGTTGAAATCATGCCAGGAGATGTTGCCCAAATGATTCTAGGCCAAAGTGCCACTGATGAGGCGGTAGCTGCCCTGCGTGAAGCTAGAGGATTGAATGATCCTCTTTTAGAGCGTTATGGTAGATGGGTAAGCGGTGTAGCAGTCGGTGACTTAGGTGATTCCATCTATATGCAAGGAGTATCAATTAATTCGATATTGTGGAGGAGAGTCGGTCACTCCATGGTTCTTGCATTAACTGCATTCTTAATGTTTGTACCTCTTTCCATATTATTGGGGGTATTGGCTGGCGTAAAAGAGAAAAAACCTGCTGATTCGGTTATATCTTTTCTTGGATTAGCAACGATGGCACTTCCTGAATTTGTATCAGGAGTTATTCTCATATCTATCTTTGCCGTGAAACTTAATTGGTTTCCTATTGTAAGTGTTATTCCTATCGGGGAATCTCTCTTTGAAAACTTGAATATTGTCGTGCTTCCTGCATTAGCTATTACATTTGTTATGTTTGGCTATGTATCTAGGATGCAACGTTCTTCTATGATCTCAGTAATGAACTCAGATTATGTACGGGCTGCAGTACTGAAAGGTATGCCACGAAAATATGTAATCTTCCGTCATGCTTTGAAAAACGCACTTTTACCTACCATCACCATCATTGGTATGAACATGGGGTGGTTGTTCGGCGGTTTGGTTGTCGTTGAAACATTATTTGGATTCCCTGGAATGGGATCGCTTTTGATGACTGCAATCAAGACTCGTGATGTGCCTTTGATAGAAGCATGTGTCCTACTGATCACGGTTATTTATTCTGTTTCCACCATGGTAACGGATATGATGTACAGCTTCCTTAATCCACGTATTCGATTCCAAGGAGGCCAAAAATGAAGTATTTTCTCTACCAATTGAAGAAAAGTCCATTGGCCGTCATTGGTATCGCAATTATTCTCATGTGGTTGGTTTTTGCATTTATCGGACCTTCGATCATTCCCTATACCCACACTGCTATGGATTCTGAAAACCAAATGGTCGGGCCGGGAATGGCAGGGCATCTGTTAGGTACCGATAGCTTGGGTAGGGATATTCTTGCCCGTATAGTGTATGGCAGTCGCTCAATCCTTACCGTTGCTCTTTTGACTTCAATCTTCTCCACCTTCGTGGGTGTTGTGTTGGGATTTTCTGCAGGCTATTTTGGCGGAAAAGCAGATACGTTTTTCCTTCGGGCAATGGATATACTGATGGCAATCCCTCCCTTGGTATTATCGATGGTTATCTTGGGGATTTTGGGTGATTCAAGCATTGTCAGTTTGACGATCATTGTTTCCATTGCCTTTGTACCTGCAACAGCGAGAGTCTCTCGTGGTGTATTGTTGACTGAGAAGAGTCAAGAATATGTTTCTGCAGCACGCATTCGTGGTGAGAATCATTTGTACATAATGTTTGTTGAAATACTTCCTAATACCATGGGACCGATCATTGTTGAAGCTACAGCACGTTTTGCCTATTCGATTATGACAGTTGCTTCTCTCGGATTCTTGGGCGTTGGATTACAACCTCCGACCCCTGACTGGGGCATGATGGTCATCGAGAACAAACCGATCATTGCTCAAGCTCCCTGGACGGTATTGTTCCCAGCGTTGGCCATTGCTTCATTGGTAATAGCCATTTCTATTTTTTCTGACTTTGTCAGTAAGGTGTTGATACATGAAAGATAACATATTAGAAATTGATAACCTCCATGTACGATTCAGCACATTTGATGGGTTGTTTTCCGCGGTCAACAATGTCTCGTTGGAACTAAAATATAATGAATCAATTGGAATCATCGGGGAATCTGGATGCGGAAAGAGCACTTTATCTTTTACGGTCATGCGCTATCTGGCATCGAATGCACAGGTTGATGGAGCAATTCGATTCAAAGGTGAAAATCTTTTCGATAAATCAGAAAAGGAAATGGAGTCGTATCGCGGCGATAGGATTGCCATGGTATTCCAAAATCCTTATTCATCTCTGAATCCTTCTCTTACCATCGGCTTTCAGCTTGATGAAGTGAGTATGCATCACCAGAATCTCAATAAGATTCAAGCTAGAGAGGCGACTATCAAAGCTCTTGAGATGATGAACTTAGGCGATCCCAAAGGTATTGCCAGAAGATATCCCCACCAAGTGAGTGGTGGCATTCAACAAAGAATTTGTATTGCCATGGCACTGCTTTGCAAGCCGGACCTTATGATTCTTGATGAACCTACCACCGCTTTGGATGTTACTACCGAAGCAGTGATTCTGGATTCCATCAAAGAGCTGAAGGACAAATTGAACATGTCTTTGATGTATATTTCTCATGATATCGGCGTTATCAACAAAGTTGCCGAGAAAATCGTAGTGATGTACAGTGGAGAGATTGTTGAGAGCGGCCCGAAACAGAAGATATTTGAAAATCCTTCTCATCCGTACACTAGGGCACTGATCAACTGTATGCCTCGTGGTGGCGTGGTGAAAGAGAATACAAAGCTCAATACCATTCCTGGCTATGTACGCAAGCGTGGAGCAGATGAAGGTGGTTGTCCTTTTGCTGACCGATGTGAGAAACGTAATGAAACCTGTGAAAGCCTGTACGGAACAAAAGAAATAGGCGAAGGGCACTTTGCTGCTTGTGACCGTGCCTATGCTACCGATGTCCCCGATACGTTTATTGAGAAATTGGCACCCAAGAAACGCAATGTCGATACAGATTTCGACAGTGAAAAAGAGTTGTTGAAAATTGAAGATTTGCACAAGATCTACGGGGCTAGAAGAAAAGTTTATGCCGTCAATGGCATTAACTTCGATGTCAAACCGCATAGTGTACTTGGAATTGTAGGTGAGTCAGGGTGTGGTAAATCCACAACAGGCCACATGGTTTCCGGTCTTTTCAAACCTTCCAAAGGTCGCATTCTTTTTGATGATGTTGATGTTTCCATTGCATGGAACAAACGGGACAAGGAAACCTTGAAGAATATTCAGCTCATTTTTCAGAATCCTGGAAGAAGTCTGAATCCTTCTCATACCGTTGAGAAAATCATCGGTAGAGCAATGCAAAAACTTGCAAACATCAATGATGTGAAAGAACGCAGGGAAAAGATCATAGAGATTCTCAGAAAGGTTGACTTGGGTAAGGAATATCTAAAGAAGAAACCAAGACAGCTCAGTGGTGGTGAGCAGCAAAGGGTAGCGATAGCTCGAGCTCTCTCAATCTCACCGAGTTTGATCGTATGCGATGAGCCGACAAGTGCATTGGATGTATCGGTACAAGCTTCGGTGTTGAACTTACTCAATGACTTACAGCTTGATACGCATGTTGCCTATATGTTCATCTCGCATGATCTGAATGTCATCAATTATCTCAGTGATTACATCATGGTCATGTATGCAGGTAAGATTGCAGAGTATGGGAAACGTGATGAGGTGATGGAAAATACCCATCATCCGTACACCGAAGCCTTGCTTTCTGCCGTTCCTGAAGTTGATCCGACCAAGCAAAAGAAGATCATCGAGCTTGAAGGGCAGTTGCCTGATCCTGCGAAAAAGATTACAGGATGTCCTTTTGCAGGAAGATGTCATAAACAAGTAGGTGAGATTTGTGAGAAGGAGTACCCTCCGATGGTGCGTCTTTCAGAGGATCATTACTATTTCTGTCATATCAAACCATAAGAGGATTGTTTGACAAAAAAATAGAGGACTGCAGATTTGAAATACTGTAGTCCTCATTTTTGCTTTTAATTCAGAATCTCTTTGATATACGGACCCATCTCCATCTCTGCATAGGAAGAACCAGGTCTTACTACAGGATACAGAACTTCCTTACGGTCTGTTATCACCTCCAAAAGGCTTGGTCCGTCATTGGCAATCCACGCCTTCAGAGCTTCGTCGATTTCCTCTGTCTTGGTGATGCGTTTGGAAAAGGTGAAGCCGCATAAGGAAGCCATTTCAGAGTATTTGACATCCTCTTCTCTGCAGGTTGCTGAATGGTTCCCATCGTAGGCAGCATCCTCCAGATTGTAGACCATACCATCCGCATGATTATTCATCAGAAGGATTTTGATTGGAAGTTTGCGAGTACCTATGGTAAACATCTCTCCCATATTCATCCTAAAACTGCCATCACCATCTACAACGATTACTTTGCTCTTTGGATTGGCGTGAACTGCTCCAACAGAAAGAGGCATACCGCTTCCCATGGTTCCAAAGGCTCCGCAAGTTAAAAATGTTTTTGGCTTTTGACGTTGTAAATATTGAGCTGAGAATAGCTGATGATTGCCAACTCCTGTAGTAATGATGGTATCTTCCTCAAGCAGCGCATCAAGACTTTTCAGTACACGTGCCATCTGAATTGTAGTTGCTGCTGTATTAAACGCGAGCGGCCATTGCTTCTTCAATGCAATTGCATGCTCTTGCCAGCCTTGTATAGAAATAGTCAGCTCATTCTCATCGGCCCAATCGCAAAGATCATTGAGAATGGTTGCTCCATTTCCGATAAAGGAGAACATAGGTCTTCTTTCATTTCGGATTTGTTGGACTTTTTCTGGATGAATATCGATGAATGCAATTTTTGCTTGGATGGCAAATCCGACTTTCTCTGCCACACGGTCGTCCCAACGTACGCCGATAGCAATGAAGAGGTCGTTCTCTTGGATGATTTTATTGGCAGCGGGAGTTCCGAACATGCCCAGCATACCTAAATTGGTAGGTTTCTTTTCATCAACCACACCTTTTGCCATGAGCGTATTTACCGAAGGAATACCAAAACGTTGGTTGAAACGTCGAATGGCTTTGCTTCCTTCTGCATTATTCAGACCACCACCAAGATAGAGTAGTGGATGTTTTGCTTCTATGAGCAAATCGAAAAATTGTTCGCATTGATGTGCAGATAGGTGTACATCCTGTTCATACACAGTGCTGAACATATGCAGAGGTAATGCCTCATAATTTGCATCCTTTTGTTGTAGATTCAAGGGAACATCTATAACTACCGGACCTGGCTTACCTGATTTTGCCAAGAAATACGCATCCTTGATTACATGCTCAAGACTGTTGATTGCTTTTACTGAGTATACTTTCTTTGCAGTAGGACCAAACACCGAAGCAACATCTATATGCTGAAAAGAGTCGGTCCCGAGTTTATGCTCAGGAACTTGTCCAGCGATTACAACAAGCGGGATGCTGTCTGCATAGCTGTCAGCAACTGCCGTCAAGGTGTTGGTGATAGCAGGTCCGCTTGTCACAATAGCTACTCCTACATCCTCACTTGATCTTGAGTATCCGGCAGCACTGAAGGCTGCACATTGTTCATTTGCATTCACCACGATGGTGACTTTGCTTTTTGAAAGTTCATCCATGACAGGGAGGATGGCTGCACCTGTATAGCCAAAGATAAATTTGACACCCAGATCTTCCAGACTTCGAGCAATTATTTCAGCTCCAGTTTTAAGATTATGCACTGTTGTTTCCTCCTATGTCTTATACGAATACTAGAAGATGTACCTACAGCAGTCAATGTAAAAAGGATTAGGAATCTATTGTTTGGAGAGAATGAAAACCTCATGCTATGCTGTCAAATATGGTAGATGAACTGAGAATAACCAAAAGAAATACTAAGATGGAGAAGCATGAAAAAAGCTTTGTTTTCTATTGGATGCAAGCTTCCCAGCGCGTGGAACATAACGAGGCACTTGCCTTTGCTATAGAAAAAGCCAATGCACTGGCAAAACCGTTGATCGTCTATTTTGGCTTGGCTGCACAGTATGACTGGGCAAGTGCGCGTCATTATAGGTTCATGCTTGAGGGCTTGGTAGAAGTACAAAAGGAGTTACAAAAGCGTTCAATCCAGATGATAGTGTCTTCAATTGGGGTGGTTGAGGGATTGAAAACCTTGCTTGAAAGTATCGCTTGTCTTATTGTTGATGCTGGGTATACAAAGATAGAAAGAACATGGCGGAAACAAATACTTGATACGATAGAAGTTGCAATGTACGAAGTAGAAGCGAATGTACTTGTACCTGTTGAGATTGCAAGCAAAAAAGAGTTGTATAATGCTGCTTTGTTACGAAAGCGCATTGAACCCATGCTTTCCTATTTCTCTCAAACAACAACAATTCCTAAAATCCTCTATCCGAATACGTTGGATTCACTGCCTTTTGCTGATACCCGTCTTGAAAATATTGCTGGCATCCTTGCCACTTTGGAAATACCTGAACTAGGGGAATCTGCTTTAAAAGTGAATGGAGGGACACCCCAGGCGTATAAAACGCTTGAGTCCTTTATCGAACATCATCTTTCTGGGTATGACGCATATCATAATGATCCGGCAGTCAGCTATGGGTCTAATGTAAGTCCATATCTGCATTTTGGACAAATATCAGTGGTAGATATCTATAACATAATAAAATCTTTGGATATTGCCGATGTCCCAGCGTTTCTTGAACAATTGATAGTCAGACGGGAATTGGCCATCAATTTTGTGTATTACAATCCACTCTACGATACGTTTGAGGGATTGCCGCAATGGGCACAAGCAACGCTGATACAGCATGAATATGATAAAAGGCCTGTGGTATATGACTTCAAAACGTTGGAAGAAGGAACTACCGATGATCCTTATTGGAATGCCGCCCAGCATGAGATGGTCAGAGCAGGTACCATGCACAGCTATATGAGAATGTATTGGGGTAAAAAAATACTTGAATGGAGTCCTACGCCCCAACAAGGTTTTGCATGGGCTTTGCAATTGAACAACATGTACCAAGCAGATGGTCGTGATCCAAATGGATATGCAGGCCTTGCATGGTGTTTTGGGAAACATGACCGTCCCTGGCCGGAAAGGACTGTTTTTGGATCTGTGCGCTATATGAATGCAAAGGGGCTGGAGAGGAAATTCAACATGTCAGCTTATGTAGACCGTATCAAT
>QJZS01000037.1 GCA_003247345.1 Spirochaetales bacterium | reverse complement strand
GAAGTACATCGTTGGAACAAGAGCCAGCAAGATGCACTCTTGCCCTGGGTAGAGAATGGGACGGTAATCCTCATTGGAGCAACGACAGAGAATCCCTATTTTGAAGTAAATGCTGCACTTGTAAGTCGCTCTCGCATATTTCAGTTAAAAAGTTTGACATCAGTTGATTTACTAGCCATTGCCAACCAAGCTTTGAAGGATAAAGAGCGGGGATACGGCTCTTACTCTGTAACCTTCGAAGCGGAGGCTTTGGAACATCTGGTAGAAGTAGCCAACGGGGATGCCCGAAGCTTGCTGAACGCACTTCAATTGGCCGTAGAAACTTCAGTTGACAACTTTCCGCCCCCCTCCGGTGCCAACATCTTTATATCCAAAGATGCTGCAGAACAATCGATCCAGAAAAAAGCAGTGTTATATGACAAGGAAGGAGACTATCACTTTGATGTGATCAGTGCCTTCATCAAGAGTATTCGGGGTAGTGATCCTGATGCCACGTTATATTGGTTGGCGAGAATGGTTAACGCAGGAGAAGATCCCAAATTTATTTTCCGAAGAATGCTCATCAGTGCCTGCGAGGATGTAGGGCTTGCAGATCCGAATGCAATTGTGGTGGTACAAGCCGATGCCCAAGCTTTTGAGCGAATCGGGTTCCCTGAAGGCAGGTTCCATTTGACCCATGCTGCGCTGTATCTCTCCACTACAGAGAAAAGTAATTCCACTCTAGCCTTTTTTGATGCCCTCAAAGGTGTTGAAGAACAAGCTCAGGATGAAGTTCCGAACCATCTCCGTGATGGAAACAGAGATGCCAAAGGATTTGGCCATGGCGAAGGATACCTGTATCCCCATGCCTATCAGGATCACTGGGTAGCACAGCAATACCTTCCCACTTCGTTGCAGGGAAAGATGTATTATCAACCAAGTGACCAAGGGTATGAGAAAAACATTCGGGAGAAAGTGCAGCGACATAGGGAAGAACAGCTTGAAAGCGCCCAAAGCGATGCCTTTGTAGAGAATCTCACGTTCTCCCCTGGGGACAAGCAAAGACAGCAATGGGTTGCAAGAACTACCAGTGAGCGTGGCAATCTTCTGAAACAAATCAGAGAAAGTCTTTTCTCTGAGGTCACACTCCGTAGAAGTGATCGGGTACTTGTTTGCAATGCGGGACATGGCTTACTTTTATGGGAAGCCTATCGCAAGACCCCCGAAGGCCTAGTGGTTGCACAAGTAAGAACTCAAGACCAAGCCGATCATATCAATCATTATGCCTCATCCCTTTCCAGTCTCGAGAGGCCTCTGGTTCATTGTATCCCACTAGAAGAAATGTTTTCAAAACTTGAAAGAGGAATGCAATTCGAAGTAATACTTGGGAGAAATCTTCTCTCTCGTGCCAAAATTGCAAAACCTTTGGTAACAATGCTCTCTGAGCATTTGCATCCCAACGGGACACTCCATCTGGCAGAAAGTGTACCCAAGGCTGGCTCACGTTTGTCTGACTTTACCAAAGGGGACCTACAGGCATTGCTACGCCAAGCGGAAGTCCAATTGTACGGAGATGAAGAGAATCCCCTTACCAACTGGGATGAGACAGATCTTAAGGAGTTACTAACTTCCTGTGGATTGACTGTAAAGATCCAATCCCAAGACCTGTACGAACAACGTTTGGTCGACGAACAAGGTATTGATCGATACCTCAATGCCTCCTATTTTCCCGCGTTCTCTACATTGGGCATCAAGGTGGATGAGAAAACCTTAAAGCAATCTTTGATGGAACAGATTGCAAACCGCTCCTTGGAATGGAAACATCACCTTGCAATTGTGCATGCAAGTAAGAACAACATTGCTCCAAAGGCAAAAAAAGATACAACGAACAAGGCGTTCAAAGAGGTGCGTGAAAAGGTACATAAACGTAACTAATTTTACCAAAAGCAGTTGCCTTTTGCCCTCCATTTTTTTGCAATTTTTCATGGTTGGTTGTTGACAAACCAAAGGGTTTAGGGCATAGTATGCAACGTTGAAACGCACTGGTGATGAAAACCACTGCTTCAGCTACCATGGTGGAAGTAGTTCAATGGTAGAGCACCAGATTGTGGATCTGGCTGTTGCGGGTTCGAGCCCCGTCTTCCACCCTAACCGGGTCAAGAGCGCGCTCGTAGCTCAGCTGGATAGAGCGCCGGACTTCGAATCCGTAGGTCGAAGGTTCGAATCCTTCCGGGCGCAAAGGTTTGGTTTTTTGAAATTTTAGTTGTCATGGGCCGCTAGCTCAGCTGGTAGAGCAGCAGACTCTTAATCTGCGGGTCAAAGGTTCGATCCCTTTGCGGCTCAAAACATGGCGAACCTCGCTAGGGGGCACGACATGCACCGCGAGAGTGGTGAAATTGGCAGACACGCTAGACTTAGGATCTAGTACCTTACGGTGTAGGGGTTCAAGTCCCCTCTCTCGCATGGGTTAAATGCTTGCCAAGTGTTTGACGAAGTTGTTTTTTGCGAAAGTAGCTCAGTGGTAGAGCTCCACCTTGCCAAGGTGGATGTCGCGGGTTCAAGTCCCGTCTTTCGCTCTTATAAATCTCTGTAATACATTAAGTTATTATGGAGATTTATTTTTTTATTCAAGTTTCGAACTTTTTGTTCTTCAGGTCGGATACCTAAACTTGAACCATTCCTTGCAATACTCGTGAAGACGCGATATGCTCCCTCTATGAAACAGCAACCAATCTACCTATCACTTAAAGATAAAACAGAAGTAATCATTCGTTCGCTATCGAAAGCTGATGCAGAGATGGCTACTTCTTATGTCAATGCAATGTATGCTGATTCTCCCTACCTGAGTCGTTATCCTGAAGAATGGACTATTACAGCCAAGGATGAAGCCAAATTTATTGAATCAGTAGCCCAGGACGAGAAACGCCTTATGCTTGCTGCTTTTTATAAGGGAAAGTTGGTAGGACTTGGTGATTTTGGTTCCATTGGATCAGGGATTAAAATAGCCCATCGATGTATATTGGGCATTTCCGTTGCGTCGAATATGCAAGGTAAAGGTGTCGGCTCCCTATTACTTAAAACCCTACTTTTCAAAGCAAAAGAAATAGGTTTTGAACAGATGGAACTTGAAGTAGTTGCAGGCAATCAAAGAGCTATTGCATTATATGAAAAGTTTGGTTTCGAGACAGTAGGAACCCTCCCTCATGGCTTTCGCTATAAGGAAGGATATTATGAAGATCTGAACCTAATGGTAAAATCTTTGGTTTAAGGAATCTTACTTGAAAAGTTCTTCCCATTCTTTTTGCTTGAAGCCGAGCAAAACTTTCTGTTCATGAATGAGAATCGGACGTTTGATCAGCATACCATTGCTGCTCAACAAGGCATACATCTCATCTTCACTCATCTGAGGCAGCTTATCCTTAAGCTGCAACTCTCGATAGTATTGCCCACTGGTGTTGAAAAACTTTCTCAGTTCTACAGTACTTCGGCTGTGGAACATTTTTAGTTCCTCTATACTCGGAGTATCTTCCTTGATATTGCGATATTCAAATTCCAAACCTTTACTTTGCAGGAATGTCACAGCTTTTTTGCAAGTCGAACAATTGGGGTAGCAGATAATAGTCATAATCACCTCTATTAGCGATGGTAACAGAATCAAATGGGGCTGACAATTGCCTAAATTTGCCATGCCCCTAGACCAAACCAGAAAAAGTTGCTATATACAATGTGTTTCGGGCTAAAGGTTTTTGTAAGAATCCTATCGACAGGGTGGTCGAACAACTTCTAATTGAGTATACTTACTAGGATTCGTTTGTAATACAGGGCTTTGCCTAAGGATATACAAGGTCCCAAAAAGGGACAGAAAAGGATGAACATAGGATGATCGCTGATAAGAGTATCAAAGAATTGGAAAACTCCTCCGTCGCGTTGACGGTCACTGTGACCGCTGACACCGTCGAACAAGATTACCAGGCTGCTTTGAAGAAGTATGCTTCCACTATCCAGATTAAGGGTTTCAGAAAGGGCAAGGCCCCTGTTTCCGTCCTGGAAGCTAAGTTTGGCAATGCAATTCGCGAGGAAAGTACATTTAATACCATTGAAGATGGCTTGAAAGAAGTTCTTGCTGATGTTGAAGAGAAGTATAAGCCTCTCTCCTTCAGTACCCCAGAGCTTCAGGATGAAGAAGGTTTGCTTCCTTTCGAGGCAAACAAGGACGTTACCTTCACTGTAAAGTATGACATCATGCCAATTTTCGACGTTCCTGCTTACAAGGGCTTGAAAGTAACCTACCCCAAGGTAGCAGTTTCCGACGAAGCAGTGAATGCAGAAGTTGATAAGCTTCGCGACCAGAATGCTATGGTTATCGACAAGAGTGATGCAGCTGCAATGGGCGACATCGTTACCGTCGATTACGTAGAGCTGGACAGCGACAATAATGAAGTAGCTGGTTCAGAGCGCAAGGAATTTGTTTTCACCCTCGGCAGCACCTACAACTTCTATCAGATTGATGAAGATCTCGTAGGCATGAAAGCTGGTGAAGAGAAGACTTTCTCTAAAACCTATGCTGAAGATTCTACCGTTGAAGGCTATGCTGGCAAAACCATCACCTTGAAGGTTAATGTACAGAGCGTCAAATTCCGCGACATTCCTGCTCTCGATGACGAGTTCGCACAGGACGTCAAGGAAGAGTACAAGACTGTTGCAGACCTCGTGAAGGGAACCAAAGAGAAACTTCAGAGTGCACTGGATGCAAAGATCGAGCAAGAAAAGCTCAATGCTTTGAGTGAAGAGTTGCTCAAGGGTGCAACCATTGCAGTTCCTGCAAGCATGATTGATATGGAAGTTGAGCAGAGCTGGAAGCGTTACATTCAACAAACTGGTTTGTCTGAAGAACAGATCCTTCAGTTCCTTCAGTTCCAGAATCAGACCAAGGAAGACCTTACCGCACCTTGGAGAGATGCTGCAGAGAAGTCACTCCGTGTTCAGTTGATCATGGAAAAGATCAAAGAAGCAGAGCAATTCCCCCTCACCGAGGAAGAGGTAAACAAGGTTGTTGAAGAACAGCTTTCCGGTGTCACCGACCAGGCTCAGATTGATTATTACAAGACCATGATCGAAGATGATTTGCGTTTCCAAAAGATTGCTCCGTTCCTTCAAGAAAACAACACGTTTGAAGAAGGCGACGAGGTTGCTTACGAAACGTTCATGAGCGATACTTACGGGGTATAACCTGCCTCTCATCACAAGTAAATAGTACGTGAAAAGGCGGGTCCACACAGGTTCCGCCTTTTCAATCCCAATTACCAAAGGGGGCTTTTTCCATGAATAACCATCCTCAGAGGATGCAATCAACTATACCGATGGTCGTCGAGCAATCAGGTGTCGGCGAACGTGCTTATGATATTTTCAGTCGTCTGCTCAAAGATCGGATCATTTTCCTCGATGGCGAGATTAATGATGCGACTGCAGACCTTGTAGTTGCTCAATTGCTGTTCTTGGAGTCGGAAGACCCCACAAAAGATATTAGCTTGTACATCAACAGCCCCGGTGGTTCTGTCACTGCCGGTTTGGCAATCTATGACACCATGCAGTACCTGCGCAGCGATGTGCAGACTATTTGTATGGGACAAGCTGCCAGCATGGGTGCTCTTTTACTCTGTGCCGGCCAAGAAGGCAAACGTTTTATCCTCCCCTCTGCCCGCGTTATGATTCATCAGCCCTGGGGTGGCGTTGAAGGTCAGTCTACTGACATCTCCATTCACGCTAGGGAAATCGGACGCCTGAAGAAATTGACTATTGATATCATTGCTCAGCATACTCATAAGAGTTTTGAGGAAATCGCAAAAGACGTTGAACGTGATTTCTTCCTGAATAGTGATGATGCGGTTTCCTATGGCATTATCGATAGTGTTATGAGAAGGAGTAAGTAATGGCAAGAAACGCAAAAGTATGTTCGTTCTGCGGAAAAAGCCAAGAAGAAGTGAAGCGATTGATCAGCGGACCTGGTGTTGCAATTTGTGATGAATGCATCAAGGTCTGTAACGATATGCTCGCAGGGGATCCATCATTCCAAGAGGAAGTGGTTGGACTTCCTGAACACATCCCTACTCCGCAAGAACTGAAAGAGTATATGGATGAGTACGTCATTGGCCAGAACGACGCAAAACGAGTACTTGCCGTTGCCGTATATAATCACTATAAACGCGTTAAGTACCAGAAGCAGATATCCGAGCAGGGTGTTGAATTGGATAAATCCAACATCTTGATGGTAGGTCCTACCGGTACAGGCAAAACCTTGCTTGCTTCCACACTGGCAAAGAAACTTCAGGTTCCCTTCGCCATTGCCGATGCTACCACGCTTACCGAAGCTGGATATGTTGGTGAGGATGTCGAGAACATTCTCCTCAAGTTGATCCAGAACGCCAATGACAATATCAAGGCTGCAGAATACGGTATCATCTTCATCGATGAAATTGATAAGATTGCAAAGAAGGGTGAAAATCCTTCAATTACCCGTGATGTCAGTGGTGAAGGCGTACAGCAAGCTCTTTTAAAGATCATCGAAGGTACTGATGCATCTGTTCCTCCACAAGGCGGAAGGAAACACCCTAATCAAGAGATGTTGAAAATCAACACGAGAAACATCCTCTTCATCTGTGGTGGTGCATTTGTTGGTCTTGATAAGGTCATTGAAAAGAGAGTTGCATCGCATGCCATGGGCTTTGGTGCAAACATCGTAAATTCTGCCGAAAAAGATTTGCATTCGTTGTACAGCAAATTGTTGCCAGATGATTTGGTAAAATTCGGTTTGATTCCTGAGTTTATCGGAAGACTTCCCATCCACGTATCCTTGGACAATTTGTCCAAAAAGGATTTGATGAGAATCATCGTGGAACCGAAGAATTCCATCATTCGTCAGTATGAAGCTGCGTTCCGCTTGGATGGCATTGAATTTGTATTCAAGACTGAAGCTATCGAAGCAGTTGCAGAAAAAGCTTTTGAACAGAAAACCGGAGCGCGCGGTCTGCGTTCGATTGTTGAGAACGTCATGATTGGTATCATGTACGAAATTCCTTCAATCCAGCAGGTCAAACAGGTTATCATCGGACGGGAGTGTGTGCTTGAGGGCAAGCAACCCGAAATTATCCGTGGAGCGTAACATGTTTAGCTATCCCCCCATCGATGAAGAGATTCTTAATCTGATCCGAAGTCGAGAAGAATTCATTGTCATTGGCCATGTGAGTCCTGATGGCGATTGCCTTTCAAGCCAGATGGCCATGAACACCCTGCTTCTGAAGATGGGGAAAACGACCACTATGGCAAATGCCGGTCCGTTTGAACGTTCTGAAATTGCACATCTTCGTGCTGATTTCCTTGAGCATATCGATGCAGAGTTATACCAACGAAACCCTTTGGTAATCATTGTCGATTGTAGTGCCCCTGAGAGAATCAGCTATCTTGCTGAGGAAATTGAAGGCCTGACAACAATCGTATTTGACCACCATAGCAGCGGGGAACAGTTCGGAACATATCGATATATCGTTCCTCGCTCGGTTTCTACTACCCTAATTATCATGCAGCTGTATAAAGCCCTTGATGTTGAGATCTCTCAGGAAATCGCTGAACATCTCTTTTTTGGGTTTGCCACAGATTCCGGATTCTTCCGTTTTATCAATGCCTACCGGGGGGAAACTCTTCGCTTGGCAGCAGAGCTTGTAGACCTAGGGGTATCTCCCAATGTTATGAGCGATCGTATGACCGGAGGAAAAAGCTTTGGGTATGTGAAGTACCTGGGAAAGCTGATCGATAGAAGCGAAAGCCTTCTGAATGGAAAACTTATGGTTTCCTCCAGCTGTCTTGCTGACAAAGATGCCTATATTACTACAGACAAACCCAGCGATTCATTGTATGCGATGTTGCTCAGTGTACAGGGTGTCGAGGTTGTCATGTTCTTTAAGGAACTTGAAGGCGGGAAAACTGAGATTGGTTTTAGATCTTCTCATCAAAGCAATGTTGATGTCGGTGCCTTGGCTGAACAATTTGGTGGCGGAGGCCACAAGAAAGCTGCAGGAGCAACAGTTGATCAAGACATCAAGATTGTACGAAAATTGCTCATTGAAGCTGTAGAGAGACTTTTGAAAGCATAAGTTGGCATACACATTGCATGTTTATGTGCATCATCCAATTAGGAGGCACATCCATGCAATGCTTACCGCTAAGCGATCAAGCAAGCACTACTCTGACCGAGAATGTCGTAAGGTATCAATCTGATACCAAGAACCAAACGCTGCATAAGATACTTCATGCACAAACTCAAAGACTTCTTTATGAGTTACCATCTTTCCTCCATCTCCTTGATGAGGAAGATTGTTGTGAGTTTTTATTCTTCTGTTATGATACCATCGACTACTATCTGAATACCTACAAGATTGGACGACTATCCTATATAGGGTATCTTACTCAAGTAGTCCGCAAGCGTACTCGTTATTTCATTGCTCAGCAAAAAACAAAGAGTAAAAAGGAAAAGCTCCTCATCGAGAGCGAACACTACCAACAACATCTTAACCAAGAAGTAGAAGAGGTAGCCGAAGATGCAACATATACAACATTCAATGCTCTCAATTTAGCACAAACCACCCAACTCCCCTATTTGTTTAATCAACTGCTTCTAATCAACTGCTTCATGAGCGCATTTCACCAGCGTCTGTGTGTAGTCCGAAATTAGAGAAACTAAAAGCACAATTGCAAACATTGGTAAACCGCAAACGCTTTCTTATCGTCCTCACATTGTCCCCTGATCTTGCAAATCAGTACCTTTTGGAAGACCTATGTGCCCTTTTGGATGTCCAATTCTCCCTCTTAAATACGTACTTGAATACAGCCACCCAAATCTTGCAAGAGAAGCAAGCTTGCCGAGAAGAGTTTGCGGAGATAAGCAACAGGCATTTCAGACGATTGCTTGAAATCGAAAAACAGTTGCAATCCGAACCGGATCTTGAAAAGCAGGTAAAACTAATGACATTAAGAAAATGGACGGTTCACGTATATAAGGCAAAAGTCGAGAAAATCAGA
>QJZS01000072.1 GCA_003247345.1 Spirochaetales bacterium | reverse complement strand
ATCCCATGGTCACCACAATATCGATAGGAGGCATAGTATCAATTAGCTTTGAATATTGTGTAGTTTCCATATCTATATTATATAATTTCTTAATCAATCTTACAGCATCTTGATTAATCTTATCTTTGGTTTCCGTTCCACCGGAAAAAGCATTGAATGTATCAGAGTACTTAAGCTTAGAAAGAGCTTCAGCCATCTGACTTCTGCATGAGTTATGTACGCATACAAATGCAACATTAAGTTTATCCATTAAAGCGACCTCTTTTTTGCAATGAGTTCTTTTACCTTTGGAGTATCGAGGATGACACCGGAAGCAAGCACTTCGCCATCTACAACCAAAGCAGGTGTGTGCATGACACCATATTCTGCAATTTTAGTAAAATCACGAACATGCTCGATTGCTGTATCCTGTCCCAAAGATTCCAAAGCTTCTTTGGTATGAGCTTCCAAGGTATTACAGGCATTGCATCCAGAGCCTAGAATCTTAACGGGAGAGGAGACAGTATCATCCTCTTGCTTTCCTTGTTTCTTCAAAAAATCAAATAGTGCCATCTTTTTTCTCCTCAGGCCAAATACGGGCCAACCCAGTTGAATAGATATCCGATGAGAATAATCCCACAGGAAACGATTGCAAAAAACATACCCAATAACTTTGGTTTGACTGCTTTTCTCAATAATACCATTGAAGGCAATGAGAGTGCAGTCACTCCCATCATGAATGCCATGATGGTCCCCAGACCAACACCCTTAAGCCATAAAGCTTCTGCAATAGGAAGAGTGCCGAAAATATCAGCATACATCGGGATTCCAACCACAGCTGCGAGAATCACAGAGAATGGATTATTAGAACCTAATACCGAAAGTATAAACGATTGGGGAATCCAGTTGTGAATGAGTGCACCGATACCTACACCGATTAATATGTACCAAAAAACTTTGTTTACGGTAGATTTGACTTGCGACCAAGCAAAGGCTCGTCTATCAGATCGGGTCATCTCTGGCTCTTCAGCTTCTGCTTCTGCCTTGATATGGATATTACGGATGAACTCTTCAATCTGTTCCTCACTAGAGAACTTATTAATTATCGAACCACCAATTACGGCCAATACTAACCCGACAATGACATAGGCGAAAGCTGTAGTAAATCCAAAGATGCTACTCAGCAGTACCAATGATCCCAAATCAACCAAGGGAGAAGAGATCAAGAAGGAAAAGGTAACTCCCAGCGGAAGCCCTGCAGAAGTAAATCCTATAAATAACGGAATAGAAGAACATGAACAAAACGGTGTTACTGTTCCGAGTAAGGCAGAAATGGTATAGGACTTCCAGCCATGATATTTCCCCAAAATTCGTTTTGCCCGTTCAGGGGGAAAGTAACTTTGGATGTAACTGATCAAGAAAATCAAAATAGAAAGCAACAACAGAATTTTAAATGTGTCATAGAAGAAAAACTGAAGACTTCCACCAAGTCTGGACTGTAAATCAGCTCCAAGGAGTTGTAAAATTGCACCTACGCTATCATTAAGCCAGTGCATACCAAGAATTTGATCTTGTATAAATGTTAAGATACCGTACATGCACACCCCTCACAATTATCTGTTGCATTGCAATTCCACGCAGCAGTAAATGCTTTAAAAGATTCAAGCTCAGATTCCCTGACCTTATAATGTATCCACTTCCCTTCCCTTCTCCCAACTACGAGTTTAGCATCACTCAAGATACGCATGTGATGACTAAGCGTAGGTTGCGAGACAGAAAACTTTTCCAGTAATTCACAAACACAAGCTTCTGATTCCATTAGCGTTGTAAACAACGCTAATCTTGTAGGATCTGCAAGAGCTTTAAAGATTTCTACAGCTCGATCTGATTCCATAAAATTCCTCATATTGATATATGTCTATATGTTAAATATTGGATATGAATTAGTCAACTAGTTCTTGTAAAATAGAATCATGGTTTTCATTCAGCCAAGTTGTATGGAAAAAACGAGAACATACTGTATTAAGAAAATGTAAATCATGGCTTACGATTACCAGAGCTCCTGAATAGGAGCCCAAGGTATTTTCAAGAGCCAGACGACTTGGTAAATCAAGATGATTAGTAGGTTCATCCAATACCAGCAATTCATAAGATTCTTCCAAGGCTTCTGCTATCAATAGTTTTCGCATCTCTCCGGGACTTGGGAGAGCAGAACTTAGAAAAAGATTAGGATCGCTTCCTAGTCGTACTAATGAGGAAACCATCCTTCCCTTTATATCGGGCTTCATTTCCTTGAATCGCTTAAATGCATCTAAGCTTTGTTGAACAGACAACTCTTGGTCCATCGCCCACCACCGAACAGAACCTGTGCTTAGCACTGAAAACAAGTACCGTAAGAATGTACTTTTCCCAGATCCATTTGGCCCTTGAATTCCTAGGCGGTCGGAATTATTCAAGATACATGGAGGAATCAGAAGCGAACGCTCCGGACCTAACGGTAGCTCTATTTCACCCTCTTGTCGTACCAACGTTTTTCCTGCATGAATGCTGCCGTCAAAGGTAACACCAGCCGATTCTTTGTTTAGATTCATACCTTGGTACTGAGTGATCTGTGCTTGTAGAAAATGAGTGGCAGTTTGGTTCTTCTGAAGTCTCATATCAAGCTGCTTGGAAAGCCTGCCTGCCTTGCCATCGGATCCACTTACGCGAACGGCATCAATCCTTGCTTTCTGATCATGGTCTTTTTTCCCTACATTCCGCTTGGAATTCAAGGAATCCTGGATTGAAGCTTTTTGAGCACGTTGTTGTTTTTCGCTGTTCAGTCTTTTATTCCGTTTGGACTGCTGTTGGTATGAAGCAACCAAACCAACAGTTTCTTTGCTTAACTCGTCCATCGCTTGGGAAGGTGGACAACTTCGGATCGTTACAAGTGGTGCATGTACGATAATTGTCCGACTGCACAAAAGATCAAGAAGATCTAAATCATGACTTACAAGAATCCCAATACCTTTATACAGGGACAAAGCATTCTTCAATAATTGGATAGCTTCACCATCAAGATGATTTGTTGGCTCATCAATGCAGAGCACATCACTTTCTTGATACAAAGCCCAGCCAATCTGTGCACGCTTGCATTCTCCGTAGCTCATGGTTTCCCAACGAGAAATTATGTCTCTATCCAAATCCAACAAGCCATGTAATTTGCATGCCAGAGCATCATAAGAATATGCAAAATCTGAATAGGTGTCAGGAATTTGATCTGGTCGCTGTGCCACATATACGCAAGCTTCAGGTCCTACAATATTCCCAGAATGGGGCTTCAACAGGCCTGTAGCTAATTGTAAAATTGTGCTTTTCCCACTTCCATTTGAGCCAATGACAGCACTCCAACCAGATGCAAAGGAAAGCTGAAGATTCGTAAAAAGGGAAATTGATTGTTCGGGGTAATGATAATCCACTGAGTGGAATTCTAAGGTTTGTATATTCATCAAGGGCCTCCATATGAGGCGTCACAAATGTAATGCCAAGAAAATGATTGTCACACACCGTGACGCAATAAGATTAACGTTCTTCTTACTCTGCGTATTGGGGGTGTTTACTTAATCATTTCCTCTGAAAGCTCCTTGAATCTATTCGAACTGGCACCATTATAACAAGTTACACCAAGTCGGGCAACCGATAAGTTATTAGCCATGTTTTACCAAAACATACGATTGAATGCTGTGCATCAATCAATTCTTATCATCGACACACCAATCTCATACCACTTCCAAGGCTCAGGTAATACAAACAGGGAACCAGGTGAAAGAATTTGAACCTCTTTTTCCACTTCCTGAAAATACTGGTCTGTCTTTCCCTTTCCCCATTTTTTGTAAATAACATCCATATGGAAAGGGATGATCAATTGGGCATGATATTTGACAAATAACTGGGCAAGCTCATGAGGACTTACCTGGCCATCACTGAAAAGATCTGCACCACCAGTGCGTACACCGGCTTGCCGAAGCAACACATTTGGCCCCTGTTCCTTGCACCAAGCAAAATGAGTATTTGATATCAATTGTCCAGAAGCTGTTAGAATCTTAAAGCTATTATTTGTCGTGATCATGTAATCAAGTGATTCTAGGTTTCCGCAGTCATCACATTCCTTGTGACCAACAATACCAAGAGCATCACGAGCAATATCAGTTTCTTCAGAATACAACCTGGATCCCGTCGGATTATGCTTGGCTTGCAACACATCCAGTGTAAAATCTTCAAATATGAGTTCTTGTCCAGGATACACAGGGTATACATTGTCGTAGGAAATCTTATGAAACTTGAGCAAGGGAACTGCAGACTGGGTACCAACAAACACCTTTGCATTAAATTTCCTGACAAGTTCCCCAAGATTCAAATCATGATCAAAATGTGTATGCGTGATCAGAATATAATCCGCCCCTGTGATCTCGTCGATGGAATGACCGTCCATATGAGGTCCAGTGAAAAAGGGATCGATAATGATCACCTTTCCGTTTTCAAGGATGATTTCGTGAGCACAACCTGCATTGAACGTTCTGATCCTGACACTTCTTGAATACATGAGAACCCCTCTCTATAACAGTTTCACTATAGAATCCCCAACTTCAGAGGTTGAAGCAGAACCCCCTAAATCAGGAGTTAGAATCTTCTTTTCTTGCAAGAGGGTTTCGATTGAACTGAGTATTGTAGCTGCAGAGTCGGCATATCCTAGGAAATCCAGCAATTGGGAAACTGCAACAATGGTTGCCATCGGATTTGCAATATTCTTTCCAGCAATATCAGGAGCAGAACCATGAATCGACTCAAACATGGAAGGTGCATTTCTTGTGGGATTAATGTTTGCTCCTGCAGCCAAGCCCATACCGCCAGAAATGGCAGCTCCAAGATCAGTTAGAATATCTCCAAACAGATTTGAAGTTACTACCACTTGAAAACGTGATGGGTCCTTGACCATGAACATACTCGCAGCATCGACCAAATAGGATTTAGTTATAACCTCCGGATAATCCTTTCCGACTTCTTTGAACATCTGGTCCCAGAATACCATCGAATAATTCAGAGCATTTGCCTTGCTTATGCTTGTAAGGGTCTTTCCTTCCTTTTTTGCAATATCATAGGCATAGCGCATAATTCTTTCACAGCCTTTTCTGGAAAAAACTGCATTCTGTATCACAACTTCGTTATCTTGGTCTTTGTACAGCCAACTGCCGCTACCTGAATACTCACCCTCGCTGTTCTCCCTTATAAAGGTCATGTCGATGTCTTCGGTTCGAACATCCTTCAGAGGACATGGGGCACCCTTAAGCAACTTTATCGGTCGCAGATTGACATATTGATCAAATGATTTTCGGATTTTAAGGAGAAGTCCTGAAAGGGATATATGATCAGGAACTCCTGGAAAACCTACAGCTCCAAGAAGAATTGCATCATAGCCTCGTAGTTGTTCGATACCATCCTCGGCCATCATTGTTCCATGCTGGAGATAGTATTCACATCCCCAGGGGAAATACGTAAATTCAAAAGCAAACTTGTTTTCTTTACGGGCAATAGCCTCAAGGACCTTAACCCCTTCAGCCATGACTTCCGGCCCAATTCCATCACCAGGAATTACTGCTATTTTATAGATATTCATTCAACGTATCCTTACCGCTTCATACTAGTTCATTACCCTTTCGGGTAATCGTATATGGTTTTTGAAATAAGCTTTTATAGTTTACATAAAAATATAATAATTTCTGTAGTATTAACAATTATTACATAACAGGGAATAGAAATCCTGAAAAAGTATAATTTTTTCTACACAAAACAAAGGCAAATGGATTAATGCAAGAATCGCTCTAACACCGTTTCACACTCGTCAAGCCAATTTACGTACGATTCTTCACGCATTACAGCGCCTTTCAGTACTAGGTAATCTCCTAAGGATTCATTTGGCTGACTACCAAATTTTGGATTCTCCTGAAATTTCTCATCCATTTTGCTTTGCAATCGCGACAATTTGGCTGTTCTTTTGATTTTCTGTTCTTTTACTAATCTAAGAGATTCTTCAATACCCATGATCTCTGTAAAAAATAATTGCAGACGAAAGGAATCTTTGGCGGTTGGCTCCAGATCCAGAGGTGTCGAAATCCATTGGCTCAACTCCTCTCTACCTTCATCAGTAAGTTGATAAAATTTCTTTTTCAGTAAAGTGCCTTTTGTACCGGTTTCAAAGCTAATAAGTCCCTCGCTATTCAGTTTTTTCAAAGCAGGGTAGATTTGCCCGTGCGTTGAATACCAAAAATTGCAGACTGTATTGTTGAATTTTTGTGAGATGTCATACCCGGTCAGAGGCTCCCGGTTCAGTAACCCTAATATGGCATATTTAAGCATGTAGTATTCCTTATATTGTTATATAGTACCTTCAATTTCATATTTTGTCTCTAAAAGACTTAAAACAAATATGTTGACTTAAACATGTTTATGTTTTTATACTACTTTTATCGATTAAAAATTATTGTAAGGAAATAAGATGAAAAACAAGTATTCAAAACTCTTTTCCCCCATCAAAATTGGTAAAGTGGAAATTCGGAATCGTTTTGCCATGGCCCCAATGGGACCCCTTGGATTAGCAGATGCCGAGGGCGGGTTCAACCAGAGAGGAATTGACTATTACACAGAAAGAGCAAAAGGCGGTACTGGTCTTATCATTACCGGAGTAACGTTCGTAGACAATGTAATCGAAGAGCACGGTATGCCTAACTGCCCCTGTTCTACTCACAACCCAGTTCAATTTGTAAGAACAGGAAAAGAATTGACCGAACGGATCCATGCCTACAATTCAAAGGTCTTTCTACAAATGTCAGGGGGATTCGGTAGAGTCACGATTCCTACGAATTTGGGGGAATTCCCACCAGTTGCTCCTTCTCCTATCCAACATCGTTGGTTGAATAAAATGTGTAGGGAACTTACCATTGAAGAAATCAAAACCATCGTAAAACAATTCGGAGAAGGTGCATTCAATGCAAAACGAGCCGGATTTGATGGAGTTCAAATTCATGCCGTCCATGAAGGATATCTCATAGACCAATTCGCTATTTCCTTATTCAACCATAGAACAGACGAATACGGTGGTTCTCTGGAAAACAGACTCAGATTTGCTCGTGAAATTTGCGAGGAAATCAAAAAACGCTGTGGAGAAGACTTCCCTGTTACGTTGAGATACAGTCCCAAGAGCTTCATTAAAGGCTTGAGAGACGGTGCATTGCCCGGTGAAGACTTCGTAGAGATGGGTAGAGACCTTCCTGAAGGAATCGAGGCGGCAAAGCTTCTGGTCGGATACGGGTATGATGCACTCGACGTGGATGTTGGTTCTTATGATTCCTGGTGGTGGAGTCACCCACCAATGTACCAGGCAAAAGGACTCTATATGCCTTTTGCAAAGGAAATGAAAAAGCATGTTGATGTTCCCATTATCTGCGCAGGAAGAATGGATCAACCAGATCTTGCCCTGAGTGCCTTGGAAGATGACGTATGCGATATTATCAGTCTGGGTCGTCCTCTCCTCGCTGATCCTGACTATGCAAATAAATTGAAGGCTGATAAATCCAAAGACATCCGTCCTTGTATTTCCTGTCAGGAAGGTTGCATGGGAAGAATTCAGGAATTCTCTATGATCAACTGTGCAGTCAATCCACAAGCAGGAAAGGAAAGAATCAATACACTTCTTCCTGCATGCAAAGCAAAGAATGTATTGATTATCGGTGGCGGTGTAGCTGGTTGTGAAGCAGCACGTGTTTTGGCCTTAAGAGGCCATAAGCCTATACTATTTGAAATGACAGGATCACTGGGTGGAAATCTCAGAGCAGGCGGTGTGCCAGACTTCAAGGAAGATGATATCATTCTGGCAGATTGGTACACACACCAGCTTGCACAGCTGGGTGTAAAGGTTCACCTAAACACTGAATATTCTCCTGAAATTGCAAACTACAATGATTTTGATGCTGTTATCGTTGCGACAGGGACCGAGCCACGCGTTCTGCCGTATGAAGATAAAAACAATGTCTTTGCAGCAACCGATGTGTTACTCGAAAAAGTTCAGACCGGAAAGAATGTATCCATTATCGGCGGTGGCTTAGTAGGTTGTGAAACAGCTCTATGGCTGAAAGAAAAGGGCAAGAATGTCACTATTGTGGAAATTCAGGACAAGTTGCTTGCGCTTAATGGACCACTTTGCCATGCAAATAGTGAAATGCTTGAACGCCTGATTCCTTACAAGGGGATTGATGTAAAGACCAAAACCAAAGCAGAATCCTTCAAGGATGGTAAGCTGACTATTCTGGAAAACTCTGAGACTTCTTCAATTCCTTGCGATTCTTTAATCATGGCAATTGGATATATCCCAAAGGCTGATCTTTTCAAAGAAATCAACGAGGAACATCCTGAAGTTTATCTTCTTGGGGATGCACGAAGAGTATCCAACATAATGTATGCCATTTGGGATGCTTTTGAGGTTGCAAGCCATATCTAAGTAAAATCCTTTTATAGTGTTTTAACTATTTGATACCCGCTGTAGTTCTTCTATAGCGGGTATCTCCTTTTATGAGTTTCAAAGTTTCCTATTTATTACCACTCTTTTGATTTACTTTCAGAATATAAAATTAAGCCAGTGGGAATCCCACTGGCTTGTAATATATAGAATAGTATTTGGGCAAAAAAAAGGGGCCCGGCGGCTACCTACTCTCCCACGGAAAACCGTAGTACCATCGGCGTGAAGGCGCTTAACTTCCGTGTTCGGGATGGGAACGGGTGTGTCCGCCTTGCTCTGGCCACCGGGCCGGCCA
>QJZS01000192.1 GCA_003247345.1 Spirochaetales bacterium | reverse complement strand
CCTTCTCATTTATAAAAACTCATCGTTTTGTATAAATGATATATTCAGCTTGTCTTTATTACAGCACCCTCATCTGCAGAAGCGGCAAAACAGGAGAATTTCTTTAGTGTATGAGAAGTGGTACCCAGTTCTGGTTTCTTCCAGTTGCTCTTTCGCCTTTTCATTTCTTCTTCGTCTATTGCCAGAGTTATAGCATGGTGGGGGATATCGATCGTTATGATATCGCCATCCTCGACCAAAGCGATGGGACCCCCTTCATAAGCTTCTGGAGAAATATGTCCTACAAAGCACCCGTTGTTTGATCCTGAAAAACGACCGTCGGTTACCAAAGCTACCTTTGTGCCCAACCCAGCCCCTACCAGCAGTTTCATGGTTCTGGCCATCTCGCGCATACCAGGCCCACCTTTCGGCCCTTCATAGCGAATCACCATCACAGATCCTTCCTTTATTTGGTTGGCAAGAATTGCATCCATTGCAGCTTCTTCGGAATTAAAGACCTTGGCAGGACCGCTGAAAACCTGCATCTCGGTATCTATTGCAGCAGGCTTTGTCACCCCTGACTTCGGAGCAAGATTTCCCCAAAGGACTGCAGTTCCTCCTGATTTGGCAAAAGGATGCTCTGCATCTCTTAATACCTCATCATTCCTAGATGGCCCTAAGTTTTTATATATATCCCCTATCGTTTTACCGGTAATAGAAAGGGCATCGCCATGAAGCTGTGGCATCAAAGACTGCATCACGGAGGGAACGCCACCTGCGGCATCAAAATCATAAATATTCTTATTATTCGCAGGATACATTCTTGCAAGAATCGGGGTCTCTTTGGACAGTCTATCAATATCTTCAATGGTGAACGGAATGTCCCCTGCATAGGCAATGGCCAAAGCATGCAATACAAGATTCGTAGATCCCCCTATCGCCAAATTCAAGCGAAAGGCATTTTCCAAACTCTGTTTGGTAATAATCTGTTTGGCACTGATCCCTTTCTTTACCATGTTCATTACCATCATCCCTGTATCATGGGCAATGCGGGAACGCTCGGCATGGACTGCTGGGACCAAGGCACTTCCTGGCAGGGACATGCCAAGGGCTTCAGTGAAGCAAGCCATGGAATTTGCAGTTCCAAGGAATGAACACGATCCGGCACTTGGACAACTATAGTCTTCCAGTTCGTAATAGGTCTTTTCGTCAATCATATTACGCGTCAGCATGGAATAAGCTTCAGCAACCGAAGAATTGTCACTCTTTCGATTATCAAAACAGATACCACTGAGCATTGGACCACCGGTTACCATCGCAACCGGAATATCGAGGCGCGCTGCTGCCATCAGCATGCCAGGCACTATCTTGTCGCACCCCCCTATCATAACCAAGGCATCCAAATGGTTACCTTCAACCATGCACTCAATCCCATCCGCTATGATCTCCCTGCTGGGAAGCATGAATTTCATCCCTGCATGACCATTGGAGATGCCGTCACATGCTCCGATCACCCCGAATTCCAAGGGGTATCCTCCGTTTTGGAGGATTCCATACTTCACGCTTTCACATAGTTCTCTGAAATGTTTATGACCAGGTACTAGATCGCTGAATGCGTTGGCAATACCTACAAGGGGAAGATCAATATCGTAATCGGTCATTCCCATTGATTTATACAAGCTACGAATCACTGACCACGCCGGTTTGGAAACTATTTCAGCACTTCGATGCATGTTAATGCTCCCTTGAATATTGGTTGACTATGTCTAAGAAATTGGGTAAATCCCCTTCATTGTCGAAGGGTATGCTTAGGTTTTCCTGTTCTATTTGACAACTCGTGGGACAGGAAAGATTGGTAAGGATATATTTCAGGTCCCCTGAGTTTTTAATCCACACCACTGTCGGATTTTTCGTCTCTGTGTGTCCTGCCATTCTCAGCAAGGCATCCCAACACCTTTGGTCTGAAGAGTAATTAATAGGAATCTTCACAGACCCTGGGGACAAGGAAGTCTCTGCATTGATGTAAGAAGCTTGAAAATCAACTTCCTGGATCATGTTGGCATGAATGATGTCAGAAAGTCCCATCCCAACGGCATTTCCACCGCTACCGGGGGCAAGCTTCCTTGCATAGATTAACTTAGGATGAAAATGGAATATATCCTGTTTCTTTCCTATGATATTGGTATCCATTCCACTGCCACTGACTCCTTTACCTATCTCATCGACGATGAGGATGTCAGCGGTATCCGCTGGAATATGCGGCATCTGCTCAATAGCAAGGGCAAGTAATTTTGGTTCTTCATCTAAGAATTGTTCTGGTTTTAGCACCTTTACATGCGCCAGATTTGCAATTCCATTTTCGATCAATGCAATGCCACCAATTATTGGTGCATTTCTTAAAATTTCTTGCACCAATAAGGGAAGACTTTCAGAAAATCCCATGGTATCGAAAACTTGGTGATAAGCCGCCGCCCCTCTGGCTTTTCCGAGTCCAATACAGCACATTTTGCAAAGTCCACTTTGGAGAGGCCCGGCAAAGCTCGTATGAGGTTTAACTCTGTTGATAAGAATAATGCCATCGGCTTGCATTGCATGCCTATCAATAAAGATGTTGTGTAGGTCTGCTTGATTAAGGGTTTTGTTCTCAATCGGTAGAGCAATTGGAATGACATCAGAAAATATGGGAACGCCCATCGTTTCCTCTGTGACCCCATAGGAAGCGAGTACATGCAACTGCCCTTCGGAGGTAGCACCTCCATGACTTCCCATGGCAGGAATGATCGTTACTTCTGCTGATTTAGTTTTCAGGAAATTGATGAGTGTCTTTAGTACAGGCAGTTGTTCTTTGATATAACGGCTACCTACACAGATACAGATGTGCTTTCCGTTCAATTCTTGGTCCGAAAATGCAGAGGTAAGTTCGCTTGGTAACTCTTGTGCAAGATCATACGTTTGCATCTTGAGTGCTATATTTTTCAACAATCGCAAAGGTGGCAGACGATGTTCCATATCCGCTACTCTTTATTCCAGACGCTCTTGTTCAACACACTGCTTGGCTTTTTGCCTAACACTCCGAGAATTGCAGTTTCAGCTGCTTTCCACCGGACATCCTTCTCTGCTGTCTGCGAGCACCAACCACAATGTGGGGTGATCAAGACATTGGGACGCGATAAGAAGTCTTTGGTAAAATCGGAATCAAAGTCTGGCGGTTCCGGCCAGAACGTATCGGCTCCGAAGAATAGAATATTCTTATTGTCCAATCCCTTCTTCACTGCTTCTGGATCTATCACATCATTGCGGGAGGTGTTCACCAACACTGCCCCTTTGAGTCTGGAGATTAAATCCCAGTTGATTATATGCCGTGTCTGTTCCATCAGAGGAGTATGGACCGAGATGACGGTACACCGAGAAAATAGTTCTTCCAAGGTATCCACTTTTACAGCAATTCCATCTGAGTCCTTTTCAACGAAGGGATCGTAATAACAGACTTCTTTGAATAACGGTTTGGCATACTTGGCCAGTGTTCGTGAGATTCTTCCAAAGCTTACCAACCCTATGGAAATCTCAGAGGGCCGGTACAAAATCTTATCGGTAGGACTCTGAACCCATATATGATTCTGTAAGCTTCGGTCAAAGAACGGAGCTTGTTTCAAGCCGTTCATCAATAACATCAAAGCATGGCTGGATACTTCCTCCAAGCAATAGTCAGGAACATTCGCCACCATGACTTTATGAGCAGTCGCTGCTTTCACATCGATGTTATCTACCCCTATTCCATACTTCACGACAATTTTCAGATTGGGCAGCTTATCGAGTACTCGCTCATTGATCTGAAAGTAAGAAACAAGGAACGCATCGGCATCAGAACCGTATTTGATCAGTTCCTCTTCGTTATGGCAGAATGTCGTATCAAGGTCAAAACCATACTTTTTGCATACAGCAAGTTCTTGCTCCGCACTTTTATGGAGCATGTCCGTAATTAATACTTTCATAGTGTTTATCCTTTTACCGAACCCATCGAAAGACCGGTAACGATATGTTTCGAAGCGAAGATATACACAATCATAATTGGGAGTGCACAAATCACAGCCCCTGCTGACAACGACCCCCAAGGAATAATGTCGGCAACCAACATTGAGGACAGAGCTACCGTGATGGTTCTTTCAAATTTATCGTTGATCAAAACCAAGGCGTAGATGTACTCAGACCAACATAAGGTAAAGGAGAAGATCAAAGTGGAGACCAACGAGGGTTTGGCAATCGGAAAGATAATCTGCCAAATTACCTGCCGTCTTGTTGCTCCGTCAACTTCTGCTGCCTCCTCCATTTCCTTCGGTGTTCCTTGGAAATAGGAAATCAAGACCCAGGTTGCATAGGGAATGGTGATGGTCGGATAGACCAACATCAAACCCCAGATTGAATTGAGCAACCCAATCTTTGCCAACAAGAGATATATAGGGATGAACAGAATTGTTCTGGGAATCAAATAAGCCATTAAGAATAACTGAGGCATGAAGGTCTTCCCTTTGAACTCCATTCTCGATACGGCATACGCACTGTAGAGTGAGATAACGATTGTCCCAACCGCTACAATAGTCGACACAATAATACTGTTGATCAAAGCCGGGCCGAAGGTGTACTTGGTAAAGAGCTCCGTATAATTTGACCAGAGCAGTTTCTCAGGAATCAGTCTCGGTATTAAGTTGTACACTTCCTGAAATGATTTGAACGAAGTGACCAGCATCCAATAAATGGGAAACATGGTACCAAGCAGGAAGAGTGCAATAATGATTATCCATATGGTATTTTTTTGTTTTTTCATGGCAATCTCCTACTTCTTGAATATCTGTTTCATGATGACAATCAACAACAGAATGGAGAACGGCAGGATGCTCATCGAGATGGCGACACCACGGGCCAACTGCAAGTTCTGGAATGCGGTTATATAGCTCAATGTGGAGAATACATGGGTGGAATTTGCAGGACCACCACGGGTCATCAACCAAATGACCGAGAAATCCCCAAGTGTCCAGATCATGGAAATCAAGGTAACCAAGAGTACAACACTCATCGATTGGGGCAGGGTTATGTATCTGAATTTCTGCAATCCATTTGCACCCTCGATATCTCCAACTTCATATAAGGCTGAGGGAATTGCCTGAAGTGCAGCAAGAATACTGATGCCAAAGAACGGCGTACCACGCCATACGTTGACCATTACTACCGACCATTTGGCCAAAGCGGGTTCGCCAAGCCAGCCCACCGGAGCTTTTATCAACTTAAAGGTCATGAGCAGATGGTTTACGATTCCTCCGACATCACCAAGCATCCATCTCCAGGAGAGAACGGAAGTCAATGTAGGCAATGCCCAAGGTAGGAATAGCAAGGCACGAATAACGGCTCTGCCTTTTATAGGTTTGTTAAGAGCAAGAGCCATCACGAAGCCGAGAACCAACTTCAGTCCGACACTGAACACGGCATACACAGCAGTGAACCACATGGCTCCTCTGTAGGTTCCATTTGCAAATAATTTCAGGTAATTACCAAGTCCGATGAACTTTGAATTCCCTCCAATTGTTTTATTCGTTGTTGATATCCCCAGTGACCAGATTGTAGTAATTCCCTGAAACACGATTAGATACAGTGTTGTTAATAAGAGAATAATCAGGGGAAGATTTTCCCATGAAAAGAATTTGGTCTTTGAGAGGGAGTTGTGTGTAACTGCCATAATCTCTCCAAATATTGCTTTGATGTCTGTCTCTGAATGAAGCGATACAGCGGGAATCCTGATCGATTCCCGCTATATCTCACTAATCTAGTTACTCAATCAGAGTTTTTGCATCACTGGTGAAAGTCTTGATGGCTGCATCAAGAGAGGTGTTCGCAGCAATGATTGACTCGAACATCGTATTGACCAGTCTCATGTTATAGATCTTTCCAGCATTCGGGGTGTAGTCGCCCTTGTAACCGAGGTACTTGAACGTCTTCATGGATTCAATGAATGGCTTGAAGTACTCATTGTCCCAAATTGGAGCAGAGGCAAGCTTTTCATATACCGGCAATCCAAGAGGAGCACCAGCTTCGATCCACTTTGCATACCAAGTAGGCTCATACAGGTATTCCATCAACTTAACTGCAAGATCCTTGTTCTTTGCACCTTCGAAGATACCCATATTGTTGGCGATACCAACGGTGAACTGTCCGGCAGGACCAGCTGGTAACAATGCCAAACCCGTTTTTGCTTTCAGCTCAGGATTGGAACCCAATGCATTTACGATACTTCCAGTGTTGAATACCATTGCGGCTTGTCCACTGATGTATGCAGCGTTGTTTCCACCATCATTCCAACCAACTGCTGTAGGAGGTGTCAAACCTTCCTTGAAGAGGCTGATAATGTAGTTGAAAGCAGCTCTGTTTTCAGGGGTATCAAATGCAAGATTCTTGTTTGCATCAAAGATGGATCCACCGAAAGCGAACATCATGGAACGGGTCAGGAATTCTGCATCAGAGTTACCGGCACCATATCCAAGACCTGCTCCGTATATACCCTTGGAAGAATCGGTAACTGCTTTTGCAATTTCCTTGAATTCTGCCCAAGTCTTTGGCGGGGCGTTATATCCAGCTGCGCTGAGGAGGTCTTTACGATAATACAATGCAGTACCTTCACCCCAGACTGGGAATGCATAAGTTTTTCCGTCGAAGGTTACTGCTGCCTTTGAACTGTCATAAATCTTGCCGTATTTTGATTCAATGGATTTCAATTCATCGGTAACATCCATCAACAAGCCTTGTTGATAGAACTGACCGACTTCCTGATACCCAAAGAAACATAGATCAGGCAATACACCAGATTGGATTGCTGCTGTCCATTTGGGGAAGAAATCCTCATATGCGATCAACTCAACAACCACATCTACATTGTTTTCTGCAGCAAATGCGTTGACTCTCTTTTCGAATTCAACATTCTGATCTTCAACAAACTGCTTTTTCATCCAAACAGTCAGTACGGGTTTCTTTGCACTCTCTGCCTGTCCTTGTGCAGATAAGATACCTACACCTACGGTGGCCAATAATACGAGAGCAACAAGTAAAATCCTTCCTTTTTTCATGGACTACCTCCTTTGTAGTTACATGGAAATATTTACACCTGATTTACTTGATCAGGTTATACGCTGTCTGCACGCGACTTTGCCAATCGCTGAGCTTGGATATGAACTGTCTTTCCTCCTCGACGGTCATATTCCTTAGCGGTGGTTTGACCACGCTTTTTGGCAAACCTCTGAGTTCCAAAGCTGCCTTGAACATGGAGAGATTCCCTCCATGACTCATGATGCAGCCCAATTCATAAGCATAGGCTTCCAGGTCAATGGCTGCCTTGATATCTCCCTCCTTATATAAACGTTGGATTTCGACAAAGATTTCTGGATATGCCGATGAGAGACCGGACACAGTTCCTACAGCCCCGACCACCATGGATTCAACCATCTGAACATCTGCACCAACCAGTGTCTCAACACCATCGATGGCAACATACTCCTTTAATCTGTTGAAATCGCTGAAGCTGTATTTGATACCTACCAGGTTGGCGTACTTCTTCTTCAAATCCTTGATGGTCGCAGGTTTCAGATCATTCCCACTAAGCTGGGGAATGTTATAAACATACAATGGAAAATCTGAAGAGATTTGTGAGAAAACACGATCATAAAACTCATAGAGGGCAAGATCATCGAGCTTATGGTACCAAGGAGTGACCACTCCCGCCCCATCTGCGCCAATTTTCTGGGCATGCTGGATGAGCTCAACAGTATCCTCTACACGAGCAGCACCTGCATGAATGTAGACAAGTGCATCCGATTTCATCTCATTGCGTGTTGCCAACACGGTTTCTGCAATGAGTTTCCGTTCATCTACGGTCAGGTACAACATCTCCCCTGTGGTTCCACAAGGATATAAAGCGTCAACCTTTCCTTTCAAAATGAATTTTGTTAATTCAGCCGTCCAATCTTTCCGTACAACAAGATGCTCATCAACCATTGTCGGCATTGCCGTAACAACCCCACGAAGTGTTTTCATCTGATTCATCCTTACACTATGATATAAAAAGTCTAAAATGACATATCACATATGTCAACTATTTTTTTTATTCTTGACACGTGACATCTATAACAGCATGATATGCTCATGTTGGAAGATATTAGACCAGTAGAAAGACTTAGCCGTACAGAGCATATAACTCGAGAACTAGAACGAATTGTCCTCAGTGACGCGATGCAGGATGGGGATCGCCTCCCTTCTCAGAGTGAGTTGGCGACCAAGTTCAACGTAGGAACAAGAACTGTTCGGGAAGCATTGAAAAACTTGGAAACCAAGGGCTTGGTCTCCATACAACAAGGGCGAGGTATCTTTGCCAAGAAGCAAGGCCTTGATTTTTACTTTGAATCAATCGCCAATACATTCAGCAGTGAATTGTCCTACAATAAAACCATTCTTCTCGATCTTACGAAAACCAGAGAGTTAATCGAACTGTCTGCAATTACCAAATACTTCGAGAATCCAAAAGAAGAAATCATTCCTACTCTCGAATCAATTACTCATAAGATGGAAGTTGCCAGAGAAGAGGAAAACATGACGCTCTACCGTAAATATGATATTCGCTTTCATCAGGCTCTGGTCTCCGCTATGAGCAATACAGTCATAGACTATCTTTATAAGCACCTTACTAAACTGATGCTTTACAGTATTGCCAAGACAGAAAAGCTGTACAACTTTCGTGGATTCTCAGAACACAAGGATCTGATTACAGCTATGAAAAATGGGGATGAAGAGAAGGCAACCCAGCTCATAAAAGC
>QJZS01000133.1 GCA_003247345.1 Spirochaetales bacterium | reverse complement strand
GATGTCAGTATCAATAATTATAGGAATCCTTTTTTTCATAAAATCTCTTTTCATGCTTTCTCTTATTCTTTTATTCCAGAAGAAGCGATGCTTTCGATATAGTATTTCTGCAGTGGCAATATCAACAAAACTGGTACAATTGCTGCAATCAAAGCACCTGCAAAAAGCTCATTCCAGAATGTTTGTTGTTCCTGTATAGCCAATGAAATTGCTACTTGCACTACCCTAAATTGTGGCTTTGTTGCAACAACTAAAGGCCAGAAATAGTTATTCCATACTGATAAAAACAAAATCAAAGCAGCACCAATGCTGACAGGAACAGTCAGTGGAGCAACTATGCCAACCAAGATTCTCGGCCAACGTGCCCCGTCTATACGAGCAGCTTCCAGTAATCCTTGCGGAAACTCCATAAAAAATTGTTTATATAGGAAAATAACAAGCCCATTAGCTAATCCTGGAATAAACAATCCTTGCCACGTATTTACCCAGTTCAAGCGCAACATCATGATATATTGAGGGATTATAATAACCTCAACAGGAACCATAAACGTAAAAAGCACGAGTAAGTTCAACAACCGTTTTCCAAAGAAATCAAACCTGGCTAAAGCAAAACCAGCAGAAAACGCCATAACTCCACCAATCGCTATTGTCCCAAGAGATAGCAGTAAGGTCGTCAGGAGAACCTTTCCAAAATCCCTATACGTAAATAATCGAGCATAAGCGTCAAATGTTATTCCAGATGGAATGAATGCCTTTATAGAGAAAGGCGCTACATTCTTGAATATCACATCATTTGGCGTAAATGATGCTGAGAAGGCCCACAATAATGGAACAACAATGATCAACAACAGTAAGAAGAGCATAGAATATATGAAGGATTTCTTTAATCGAGTAGGTTTATTCATGACTCTACCTCTCCCACTTATCTTTAAGAAGGTATGATTGGATCATTACGACAGCCAAGATAAGAATAAAGAGCATGAAGACCAGAGCAGAAGATGTACCAATATCTCCATAAATCAAGCCCCTTCGGTATGCTTCAAACATTGCTACATTGGTTGATAATTCCGGTCCTCCTTTTGTAAGCAGAAGAACTGGAATAAACAATAAGAAATTTGCAACCGTGGCAGCCACTAAGACAAATGCCAATGAATTCTTCAAGAGCGGCAAAGTAATTAAAAAATACCTTTTAAAACCCACCGCTCCATCAATATCAGCAGCTTCATACAATTGACCGGGAATCCCTTGTATTCCAGCAATCAGGAAAAGAGCCCAGAACGGAACGCCTATCCATGAAGAAATCCAGATTACAGAACCAAGAGATTGGGCAGACGACAAGAAGAAGGGTTGAGCATTAGCCCCTAATGATTTCAAAATTCCATTCACTAAACCATTTTGGTCCAGCATCAGCTTCCAAATGATTGTCGATACATTGATAGAAATCGCCACAGGAATCATATAGAGACTCCTGAATAAGTTGATCCCTTTGACCTTTGCATTCAAAAGCTGAGCTAATCCTAAAGCCAAAATGATTTGCAGCGGGTTTGTTATCAGGTTGAAAATCAACGTCACTCGCACAGATGTCCAGAAGACAGGATCTGCAAATAGCCGAGCAAAATTGGTAAACCCAGCAAACACCTTTTCCCCGCCAGCCAAGAAGGAGGTTATATAAAAGCTTTCTCCCAGGCCTAATATTGTTGGTACAATTCTAAAAAAGAATAGTATGATCAAGGCAGGAATCATTAAAACATAGGGAACCAATCGTTCACCCTTCATTCTCGTTGCCATGGAACACTCCCCGATTAGTGACGATACTTTTCCATCTCAATGGTTATTTGAGACGCTGCTTTCTTTAACACAGTAGCAGGATCAGCACCATTGCGGATGTCTGAGAAAACATTACCGAGGATTTGGTCATATTCAAGATATCCCGGGGTTACTGGACGTGGAACAGGATTAACTTTTGCTTCTTGGGCAGCCGTTTTCATGTAAGCCAAGGGGAATTCCTGGAATGATGGTTCTGTTTCAATAGAGTCAAGTAGCTTCAGTTGAGCTGGGAAGTCGTAACTATCCTTGCTCCACCAAATACCTGAACCTTCACCTTCCGTAAGCCATGCAACAAAATCAGCAGCTTCATTCGGATGACTACTGCTTGCATTTACACCAAAATGCCAGCTTCCAGTTGGAGTGACTGCCACGCCGCCTTCAAAATAGGGATTACGAGAAACACCCCATTCAAAGCCCAAATCGGATCCTGCAAATCGTCTTATATCCCAAGGACCACCTACAAACATCGCCAAGTTCCCAGCGGCAAACATATCAGCTGCAGGAATGTCGCTCTTTGGAGATACGTTATATGAATTAAAGCAATCCCCATAGAATGTAAGTGCCTTAATCCATTCAGGCGAATCAATGATTCCCTCTACCGTCAGCCCATCATCTCCGATAGCCTTCCCTCCAAGTGATTGGATCAAAGGCAATAATTGATACGTAGCTGTCACCTGTTCCCAGGTCAATCCCCATACCTTTTCTGTTTTTACTTTTTGAGCTGCGTCTAGAACTTGTTCCCATGTCCATCGATCATCTGGACCAGGGACAGTAATCCCTGCATCCTTCAATAAATCATAATTGACAAACAGAACCTGAGTTGAGGTGTTTTGCGGTGCTGCCAATAGCTTTCCATTATACGTACCAGCTTCAACAGAAGCCGGAATCCAAGCTTTCTTATCTTCCGCGCTGATACTTCCATCCAATGGATACAACCAATTCCTTGCACCGTACGATGCAACAAGAGGGACATCTACACTTACAATATCAGGGTTGCCGCTTTTTGCAGCAAGTCGAATCTGATTTTGCTGAAGCAAATCACCAAAACTAACTTTTTCTACTTCTATGTCTACATTTGGAGCAACCTGCTTATATGCCTGAATTACATTATCGGCATTCCAGTACTCCAACATAAGCCAAGTTAGCTTTACCGGCTGGTCTGTTGTCAATTGGCTTTCTTTCGCACCCGTTGCACTCAGAGATACTGATACCAAAATCAGCATCAAAATCGTGAATAATTTACGCATTGTATTCTCCTCACATTTAATGTTACGATTGGAGAAGGTTGTGTCGCTCTGGCACTTCTTTTCGAAAGGGTATCTTCACTACAGATACCCTTTCGGTCCTCTCCACCTATATCCCCATTGAATCTAAGTACCCTTCCTCCTCTGCTTCCTATGTAATATTATTTGTTTAAAGAGCCTGTTGATTTCCGTACGATGAGTTCTGGTTTAATTGAAAGACTGTTCACGTACATTTCGGCATATTTTGATATGTTCATGCGATCCATATTTACAAACAACAGTTCTAAAATAGTCTTTGCCAAGTTTGAAACTGGATGAGATACCGTAGTAAGCGGAGGATTCATCACAGCACTAAACACAATATCGTCATATCCAGCAACTGAAATATCTTCTGGGATTCTAAGACCTGCTTCATGAATAGCATGCATTGCACCAATCGCCATATTGTCATTGATAGCAAAAACTGCAGTAGGAGGATTTTTCCTGGCTAATAAATCTTTCATAGCATTGTATCCACCTTCCATCCTGAAGTCGCTTTTTACTATCAAGGATTCGTCAATCTCAATGCCTGCTTCATACAAAGCTTGTGAATATCCGGTGAGTCTTTGTTTGGGAATTGTGCTAGACAATGAACCGGTAATACATGCGATACGCGAGTGTCCAAAACTTGCTAAATGTGAAACGGCAAGGTATGCACCTTGTTCATAATTAATGCTTATACAATGCCCGTTATTATCCTTAATATCTTGGTCAATCGTTACAAAAGGGATTCCCGAATCAACGAGGGATTTATTCTCGCTATTTCCTGAGGAAACCAAAATAATCCCATCAACCTGATGTTGTGTCAGGATATTTATATATTCGTTTTCTTTTTCGATTGAATAATCTGAATCACATAAAATTATATTATAATCCTTTTCATAGCAGAGATCTTCTATGTATCTCCCTAACTGTGCAAAGAAAGGGTTTGAATTATCTGGTGAAATGAGACCGATGGTATTTGACTTCCCACTTCTCAGCTTTTTTGCCGCAAAATTAGGAGTGTAATTCAATTCTTTGAGGGCGTCTTTCACTCTTTGTTCTTTATCGGGACTCACGTAACCAGATTCATTGATCACCCTAGATACTGTGGCAATCGATACTTTTGCGTAGGCAGCAATCTCTTTAATAGTCATTTCATCACTCTCTTTGCCAATGTGAAAACGTTTACGTAAACCTTTTCATACAAATTACACGGTAAAGAATCATATGTCAATATTTTTGATTGGATATAAATAAAAAATTCTATTGTCTCTTGTTTTCAGGAGATGCTTAAATAATCAGTTTGCCTATCTAAAATTATGCTAGAATTGTTGCATGAATACATTAATCATTGGCAGTAGAATTGCTAAAGAAGAACAAAGCATCAACTTCTATAAGTTTGATGATGGTGATGGAAGCCTTACCTTTGCATCAGGGTTTGGTGGGATTGAGTTACCCACATTCCAATGTTTTGATAATGAGAAAAAAATCCTGTATTCAGTCAGTGAATATGAAACAGCAGGGTTTGTTAACAGCTATAAAGTTGATCCTGCCTTGCAATGTACCTTGCTTGAGAGTGTTCCCAGTGAAGGAGGATCACCTTGCCACGTTGCACTCAGTCCATCTGGTGAATACCTAACGGTAGCTAATTATATGACCGGTACATTCAATGTGCTGGATACTACCAATCATCTCTATTCAGTCTATTGTCAAACATATGAAGGAAAGGGACCAAATCCCGATAGACAAGAAAGGGCTCATATTCATAGTGCTCTCTTTAATAGCACTACCCTTTTTGTTGCTGATTTGGGTCGTGATAAAGTCCTACGCTTTGATAATGAGTTTAATCAGCTAGCAAGTATTGATACACCTCCAGGATGTGGTCCCAGACATATGACGTTCTCGCTTGATGGAACAACCTTATTTGTTCTTTGTGAACTTTCAAATGAAGTGCTGGTATATTGCCTGAACCAAAAGAACCCTGTTTTGCTACAGAGGATCAGCACAATACCTTCTTCCTTTACAGAACAAACAACTGCTGCTGACATACATGTAAGCAATGATGGGAAATTCCTCTACTGTTCCAATCGTGGCCATGACAGCATTGCTATATTTGAATGGGACAATGCTTCTTCAACTTTAATGCTGCTTGGCTACAGTAAAACCGAGAAAGAACCTCGCAATTTTACACTCTCTCCTTCCGGTTCTTGGTTACTTGTCGGTAATGGAAGCAGTGATTCGGTTACTATCTACCCAATAGACAAGAAAACCGGGTTGGTCGGTAGAGTTATCCATAAGATTGAAATTCCTCAACCGGTATGTCTTACCTTTATATAAACAAAGAGGAGGGTTGGTACAGGAATACCAACCCTCCAGGTGCACTTAGACTTAGACACAACACCTAATAGTTTCGCCAGACCGTAACATGGGTGAACGATCCGTTCGGAACTGATTCATTCGAGAACTTATCGATAAGAACAGTACCAAAAATGACAGAGGCCAAAAGATATACTGCCAGAAAAATGCCTGCTCCAATCAACATTCTATTGCTCTTCTTGTGGCTTGACTTCATTTTCAATCTCCTTCTTATTTCTGTTTTTTTCATATTCTTGTAAATCTTGTAACGACAGGCCTAGCTTATCCATAGTGACAAACAAGGCAGGGAGTTCCTTTTTAAGAAAACGCTCGCGCCGTTTCTTCAGTACCATCGACCTGGCATCCTTTGCAGTGAAATATCCAATCCCTCTTTGATTTTCCAAGGAGCCTTCTTCTTGCAATAAAGAGTACGTCCTGATCACTGTATTTGGGTTTACTTCCAATTCGATCGCCATATCGCGCACCGAGGGAATCCTCTGACCATCCTCCCAGACATTGCTGAGGATCAAGTCATAGATATACTCGGCAATTTGCAAATAGATTGGAGAACGCGTATTAAACTGCATCGGTAGCCTGGACCTCCTCAACCCTGAAGTAGGCTGTTACCAGACAGAAGATCGGCAGCAGTCCGTAATAGATAATCTTCCCAATATCAACAAACACTCTGAAGGATTGCAAGTTGATATTTGCCTCAGCGAAATTGACGGTAAACATTCTATTAAATACCGGCATGGAAGATCCGAATTTGATGGCAAAAACAATTCGGATGTACAACAAGGCCAATGCGCCTAAGCCAATGAAGATAACACCGATAGCAAGAACCGTCTTTATGAAATGGGCTTTATGGAAATACGTCGCACCAAGCATGAAGACAGAATTCCAAACCCAGTATTGAGCAAACAAAGTCAATATACCTTTCAAACGGAACGGGTTGAACATTGCCATAGGATTACCGAATATCAGCAGTTGTATTGGTTCGATTACAACACTAGCGACAAAAAACAAAACGATAAGAACAAGTGGATAGGCTATAGTCATCAACGAAACTTTCGAGAGATACTTCTCTAAATTCGTAGCAGGAAGCATCAACCAATCGTGTTGGCTGTCCTTGCCAAACATATCTTTAGCAAACAGCATGCTGGTCATGATAAATCCACCGAGCATTAAAAAGGTTGGGAACATCCCATTATAGACTTCTGGAGGAAAATTCGAACCTGAGAATCGAGCTGCCAGACTTGAAATGGTTTCAGAGGTAAAGAGCAGCAAAACAATCACCAAGCCTAATGTGGTGAGGTCTTTTTGGCTTGTCATGATTTCCCGTTTTACCAAGGAATTAAATCTATTCATTTGGTACCTCCTTTGGAACGGTCAACAATGACATTAAACAAGGTCTCCAAATCAAGGGGCTTACCGTCACTATCGTCAGTTCTTTCATTCAGGACCATCCATCCACCCAAGACCTTTTCTGTGTAGAATGCTTTGTCTTTATCTGGTTCTTCTGTTACCAGATCAAGAACATATTTCTCACTTACCGATGCAACCGTATCATTAAATATTACAGAACCATCATGAAGTATGATGATAGGATCAATCAGATTCTCCATATCACGCACCTGATGCGTGGAAATGATAAACGTCCTATTCTCTGTCATCGCAGATGCTACGATTTGTCTAAACTGCCTTTTGGATGGGATATCCAATCCATTGGTAGGTTCATCCAAGATAAGGATGGCAGTATTCGAAGCAAGGCCAAAGCTCAACAAGACTTTCTTTTTCTGCCCCAAGGACATCTGATCAAGTCTTTTTTCCAAATCAATGTCAAATTCCTCACAGAATCGAGCGAATTCATTGTGGTCAAATTTTGGATAAAAAGGAGCTCTGACTTTTAAGTATTCACTCCCCTTCATTTTGGGTAATGGAAATTCTTCAGGAAGGTAAAAGATTTCACTAAGCAGAGAAGGAGTTCTTTTCTGTGGGTTCTCTCCCAATGCAGTAGTTTTACCTTCATCAATAAACAACTGTCCGCTGAGAATCTTTAACAGTGTAGTTTTTCCTGCTCCGTTTTTTCCTAATAAGCCGTAAATATTACCCCGTGAAATATCCAAATTCAAATGTTTGAATAACGGTACATTACCATAAGAGAAACCAATATCCTGCATGCTTACTACAATGTCTTGAGTACTTTGCAAATCAAGATCATTTTTCTGGATTTCCTGCTCCATGTAAGCCTCCTCATACAAATAATTCACTGTACTAGTTAACTAATACACCAATATTCTAGACTTGTCTAGTCTTTTATTTCAATTTTTTCCAAATTACCTACTAAAATTCTTTATAAATCACACAATAATTACTAGTATAACAACAAAGAAGTTGATAATATCCATTCTTGCGCGATTATGAGGTATACTACGCGCAGGTACTCTCTCTTTGCCCTTCTTGAGAAGGGATAACCACACTTCATAGGAAAGGACTAAATTAATATTTAGTACATACCCCATCATGAAATAGAAGGAATCAGGTAATGAACGAAGCTACCAATCAATTCTATCTTGACCGACAAAACCAAACTGAATCCAACGCAAGATCCTACCCAAGAAAATTCCCGATCGCTATCAAAAAAGCTAAAGGGTCCGTCGTAACCGATGTAGAAGGCAATGAATATCTAGATTTCCTCTGTGGAGCTGGCACACTTGCCCTCGGTCACAACGATGATGAAGTCAATCAGGCAATGGTAGAACTTCTTACCAATGATTTCCCCCTTCACTCACTCGATCTTACTACCCCAGTTAAAGACAAATTTGTACATACATTGTTTTCTTTGCTTCCTGAAGAGTTGCAAAACCATGGAAAAATCCAATTTTGTAGTCCGAGCGGAACCGATGCTGTAGATGCAGCCATCAAACTCTGCAAAACTGCAACTGGACGCACCTCAGTCATCGCTTTCAGCGGCGGTTATCATGGCATGGGCCATGGAGCTCTTGCCTTGACCGGTAACCTGAATGCGAAGAATAAAGTATCGGGTTTGATGAGTGATGTGCACTTCTTCCCCTATCCTTACTCATATCGCTGTCCCTTCGGCCTCGGCGGAGAGGCAGGCATCGATGCAGCCTGTGCTGTATTTGAAAAAACTTTAAAAGATCCCGAAAGTGGTATCACCAGACCTGCCGCTGTTATTCTTGAACCTATCCAAGGCGAGGGCGGTGTAATTCCAGCCCCTGTGAAATTTCTCCAGACGGTAAGAAGAGTGACCAAAGAATTGGGCATTCCCATGATCGTTGATGAAATTCAATGTGGTATCGGACGCTCAGGTAAATTCTTCGCTTTTGAATATGCTGATATCACCCCAGACGTTATTCTTACCTCCAAAGCTATCGGTGGAAGCCAGCCGATGAGTGTAGTCATCTATCACGAAAGCCTGGATGCATGGCAGCCAGGAGCACATGCCGGCAC
>QJZS01000110.1 GCA_003247345.1 Spirochaetales bacterium | reverse complement strand
GATGCACCAGTCGACGACGGTGGGGTTGAAGCCCGGGGATACGATGAAGCGTGCGCCTGCGGCCACGGCCTTCTTGGCGAAGTCGAGGTTGGTCACCGTTCCGGCTCCAACGAGCATCTCCGGATATGCCTTGGAGATGCGCTTTATGGCTTCCTCGGCTGCTGCAGTGCGGAAGGTCACCTCTGCGCAGGGAAGTCCGCCTGCGATCAGTGCTCCGGCGAGCCCTTCTGCCTTTTCTGCGTCATCGATCTTTACGACAGGAACCAGTCCAATCGTGTGAATTTGTTCAAACAGTGCTTCGTGCATGATGTTTGCTCCTTGTTTCTTATGAAAGTCCTTTTCTAAACGAATTGGGATCAAGATTATATCTGCCTAACATGTTGTAGACAGTACCTCGAGAAATTTTTAACAGTGTCGCTACCTCACGTACATTCCCATTGGTTTTTTGAAGTATCTGGACCAACTTCTCTCGTTTTCCCTCTTCCAGAGAAAGAGAGGTCATGACGCTTTGAGCGGGAAGAAAGGCAGGTTCTTCTCGGTCGGCAACGAGGGTTGGAAGATCGTGTTCTGTAATGACCTCATGCTCGCAAATAACCGAAGCACGTTGCAACACGTTTTCCAACTCTCTGATATTTCCAGGCCAGCTGTAGGCTTCAAAAAGCTTGTACACCGTATCATCGAGCCGGAGTTTTGGTTTGTCGAATTGCGTCTGAAATTTCCGAATGAAAAAATCGGTGAGTTTGAGGATATCTCCAGATCGTTCTCTGAGTGGAGGCAGATTGATGGAAAGTACATTTAATCGATAGTACAAATCATTACGGAAGGTTTGTTCCTTTACTGCAAGTGCAAGATCGCGATGAGTGGCTGCAATAACCCGTACATTTACAGGAATTGGGTATTTTCCCCCGATTCGTACCACCTCTTGTGTTTGCAGAACACGCAATAACACAGCTTGGACTTCCAACGGCATCTCGCCGATTTCATCAAGGAACAGGGTCCCTCCTTCGGCAAGTTCAAACTTTCCGAGGCTTCCGCTGCTTTTTGCGCTGGTAAAAGCACCGCCTTCATATCCGAACAATTCACTACGGATCAACTCACGTGACATTGCACCACAGTTGATGGCAATGAAGGGTTTATTCTTCCGGTCACTGCTGTTATGGATTGCTTGAACCAACAATTCTTTGCCGGTACCAGTTTCACCCATAACCAGAACGTTGGTAGTGTTCCTGCTCGCAAGTTGGGCGATTTTCAAAGGTTGTTCCATCTCAGGAGAACCTCCAATGATATCATTGAAACTGTATCTAGCATTTGCTCCCGAAGCTTTGTTTACTATTTTCCTCACCGTTGCAGGTGTACGAGCCAAAATAACCAGGTTGATCCCCAGTTTATCTAAGTCAATCCTGAACGTAGAGCAGGAGATATGAATATAGGAAGATCCAATCTTTATCGGCAAATCCTGATCTTCCAACATACGGCCTTGACTAGCGAGGGCTATCAGGTTGAGATCACTATGAATTAAATCTTTTAAAGATCTCCCTTCCCAAGCTCCTTGTACCTTGAAAATATCAAGTGCCTGCTCGTTGATTTGTTTGATGATGCCTTCCCGATCGATTGCGATGATACCTGAGTCCACATAGTCCAACAAGGTCTTTTGTTGTTGAATGACCATTTCCTGGTCGCTTACTCTACGTTTGAGCATGAGTTCTCGTTCAATAGCGTTGGCTGAAGCCTCAATCGTAGGGGCTATAGGGGAAGCCTGATTGTGTCCTTGAATCGGACACGCAACATTGATACATCCAACGATCGAATTACCAGCATGAAGCGGGAAAGCATGGCAAAGCCAAGCATGATTGACCTTTCTCCAATGTTCAGCCCCAGTTACTTGAACGGCAGTGTCGATTGCAATCGCCAATCCTATCGCATTTGTTCCCACCAAAGCCTCGCTGTGTATGGAACCTTCCTTAGGATAGCTTATTTCTGGATAACTGACCGGATTAGCCAGTACTTCCAAAACCACTGCATCAGCATCAGCAAGGGTTATCACTGCTTGATCATCCTTGATAAGGGTGAACATCTTATGCATGTAAGGGAGTGACGAATTGATAAGCTCTTGCGCTTTCCTTCGTCTTTGATTGAGTTCTTGGTCAGATACACATTGCACATCAGAATAAAACGGGTCCAATCCTAGATGTTTTGAACGCCGCCAAGATGCAGCTATCTCCCCGGAAAGTTCGGATAGTGCTTCACTGTTGTTATGCAATGTAAAATCTTGCCAGATTTCAAAAACTCTATGATCTCCCATGACTATTCCTTTAGTTGCTCGAACTCTTTCAGGAGCTTAAAACTTGAGCTGGTCCCAATGCGTGTTACTCCCAAATCCAATGCTTTCTGTACACGATCCATGGTAGAAAATCCACCGGCCGCCTTTACATGGGTATTGCTTCCTTCCACCGTCTTGGTCATCAAGGCAACTTGTTCCATGGTTGGGGACTCGAGATATCCGGTCGATGTTTTTATGAAATCTGCGTTTTCTTCAGCGCAAATCTCAGAGGCTCGCACAATTTGTTCATCAGTGAGTAATGCGACTTCCAGAATAATCTTGAGAATTGCGGATCCAGTAACTTGCCTGCACGCTTTGGCTTCCTTTCTGATTTGATTCCAGTTTCCTTCCATCACTGATCCAAGATCCAATACATAGTCGCAATCACTGGCACCATACCCAAGGCAAAGCTCTATTTCATGACATTTTGTTTCGATGCTCCAGCTTCCATGAGGATAGGCTATGGCACTGGTAATTCCTGTCTTGCTCCCCTTGAGAAGACTTGCTGCATAAGGTATGTGTACCGGCTGGATTGCTATGGTTGCAAACTCATGCTCTATGGATTCTTTGCACAATTGCTCTATCTGAGCCTTGGTAGCCTCAGGTTTGAGTAAGGTATGGTCTATCATATGGCAAAAAGTAATAGTATCCATTTCGGTTCTCCTAGTAAGATTCTGGATGTGTCTTTGATTGGGAGAGGCAAATCCGTTTGGTCAGCCCTAGAGTTGGATTCACATCCTCTCTTGCAATCTCCAGCTTGGCAATTGAGATGTTATGCTTCTGATATACGGAAAGTGCCACTTCGATAAGATTGTCTGCCACTCTGTCCAAGCTGGTTCCGGTTCCCAAGCAAATAGTTTCGATCCCTTTTTCGATCAGGAAGGAGAGTGCATCTTTCAAAACTTCAGGCCTAAGCTCTGCTACAACAATGGTTGGTACAAGCTGTAACTTTGGATCATCTTGCAAGGGGGCGATATAATCTTCCAATTCATTGAAGCGAGCATCGCGTACCCATCCACCAGGAAGAGCGAAGGTGAAATGAGTGCAACAGAGTTGCTCTGCTCTGGTTTTTATATAATGCAGCTGTTCAGGCATCAACCCTGAGAAGGGAAGGGAAGCCAGCATCCCTGAGCGTTTTTCTTCGGGGAGCCTGCTTACGGCAATTTCTTGGAGGTATAGTGGTCTAAGCTGTTCTGATTTTGCTTTTTCTGCCAACGTATTGATTTGCTCGGTAGTCAAACTTGGCCCGTATGCAAGTAATGATTGTAACATGTCAAAGCCTCTTGTTTCTTATCTCTATGACGAATTTGTTCAGATCCCCTCGATAGAAGGCTTGTGAAAATTCGAAAGGTACTCCTTCCGTAGTTCTAGAAATTGTTTCAATATACTGTAGAGGAGCCTTTTCCTTGATATGTAGATGCCGAGCTTCGAACGCTCCGGCTTCCTTGATCTCAATAATGCGTTTTGTCCATTCGATGGATACGTTATATTTGCTCTGAAGCAATTTATACAGTGAGTGATTCACCAGGTCATCATTGATGATTCCCTCAATTCCGTGCAATTTTGCCGGAAGATAGGTATACACTAAAACGATGGGTTGTTCCCCCGATCCACGCAATCGGATGAGTTGCACAACTTTGTCTCGAGCTTTCAGTCCCAATGCTTCCTGCACTAACTCCGACGGTTCTGTAAGACGTAGGTCCAGCACCTTGGTAGTTGGTATCAACCCCTTTTCTTGCATCTCGTCATTGAAGCTCTCCAACATGGAAAGGAAATTTTGTTCCAATTTTTTCGGGATGCTGACAGTTCCCTTCGCCTTATGTCGTTCAATAATTCCCTCGTTCACCAATTCCTTGAAAGCTTGGCGTACGGTGGACCTGGAAATAGAGTACAGTTCGCAAAGTTGCTTTTCCGTCGGGAGGAGGACAGCCTCCTCATGTTGTTCGATAAATTCGAGCAACATGGACTTAAGCTGAAAATAGAGAGGAACAGGAGTGTTTTTATTCAGGGGATGGTCAACAAAATACCTATGCATGGTTCCCTCCCATCCCAGTGTATTTGAAGATGATTCCCGTCTTTGGCACAAACAAAGAAACACCTTCTTCCCATCCTTGGGCAGTCAACTTTTGCTGTATATCTTCAACTGGGACTGTGTTGAAATCAAAGAGACCAAAATGGTGCGGTATAAACACAGAAGCCTGTGCGTCTTTTGCCATTTGCCCCGCTTCTTCAATTGTCAGATTCCCGATCACCCCATTTGCGGTTAAATATGGATCTCTTCCGTTAACCGGCAAAAAACACAGCTCAGGCTTGAATGCTTTCACGCGTTCAACCAAATTTGGATATAGCACGGTATCTCCGCTATGGTAGAGTTTTATACCATCAAAATCCAAAATAAAGCCTAAAGCTTTTGTATTGCCGTATTTGTCATATACCAACTGGTCGTGTGCCGAGGCAAGTGCATGAACCGTAAATTGCTTGCCCAAAGAAAATGATTCCCCTTCACTTAGCAACACAAGCTTTTGGGGAGGAATTTCCATCCCCAGCAACTTCTCCGCTTCATTTCTTGGAGCAATGAGCAATGGTCCCTTTCCATTGGAGAAAAGGGGCTCCAAAGACTCTTTATCCATATGATCGGTATGTCCATGCGTACAAAGCACCACATCAAGATCTTGCAATTGCTCTGCTTTAATGGGCGATTCCATCATTCTGATATGTGGGAATTCCTTTCCTTTGTACTTTTTGGCCAATGAATCGGAAAGGTACAGATCTATCCCTACCCTGATGTCCTGTGTCTTAAAAATGAATCCGGCCTGACCTACCCATGCAAATTCCAAATGTTTAGAGTCAATTACATCGGTGGGGAACCAAGAACTCAAAGTAGTAATAGTCTCAGTTGTTACCATATCGTTAAGCCTTCCAGTTTGGATTGTCTACGACCTCATAGGTTCCGTCTCCTGTTCTGAGAACCAGTTTCCTGAAGCCCTTTTGTTCTATAGTACCATAATCATGGCCGGCATCGGCCGCAAAGGTGAAAAAGGTTACCAAAGGCTCGGTGTCGCTGATGTTGATCGAACGGTGAGCAAAGCGTCCAGGTACAAGAACGGCCTCTCCTGGTGTAAGTTCTTGAATCTCGGTAATCCCTTCAGGATTTTCCATCAACATCAGACCCCGGCCGGAAATGCAGAGATAGACTTCAGCTGTATCAAGAACAGTATGGAAATGACCTTTGGTCATATAGAACTCTTTTCCTACGACACCTGGATATACGATGCTGGTGCCATAGGCTAGGTTTCCTGGTTTTTCTTCTACGCCAAGATCATAAAATTCATAGATCAGCGGGTTCTTCTCAAGTATTTTTTCCAAGCTTTTAGCATCGGAAAAAATACCTTTGAGATTCGTTGCGTATCGCTTTAATGACTCGATTCCTTCGGTAAGGGAAAGTCCGTTTTTAAAACTGAATTTGGTTTTTGAAGAATGCATGCTTCGCTCCTTTGTTATTGAATTGCTTTCTTTGCTACATCACAAATGATGTCAAAGTCTGGTCCGCTTACTGGAATATCAATATGGAACACTTCCGCGATGACCTGAGTCCATCCATAGATGAAATATTGCCATCCATCTACTATAGTCAGGTTCTTTTCCTTTTCCGCTGCCTTTGCTTGGGTCAGGAACTGGAGCTCTCCACGGTAATTGAATTCCCAGACATATCCATTCATCGGGAAGCGGGCGTTGTCAGGAAGTGGGGAACCAGGTCCGTCCTTGCCAAGTCCAGTTGCATTGATGACAAGAGATCCTTCGGGGAGGGTAGACATCACCGCATCATTTTCCTCAGGAGTGGGACACAGCTTGTAGGTAAATGTGATGGGACTCTGCAAGGTAGCGTGGATTTTCTTCATTTCTTCCAACCGTTTTTCGCTTCGGTTGGTGATTACGATGTTCTTGGGCACATCATCTGAATCCTTTGACTTATTGATCAGATAGAGACTGAGTGCAAGCGAGCTTCCCCCAGCTCCAAGCAATAGAATTGCAGCATCGGAATTCTTGAAGTATCCCTTTGGCATGATGTTTTCCAGACCTAGTCCGCTGGTGATAGGATCTTTTGCGTGGGCCCAAAGTTCCTTGCCTCGTTTACTTATTGAACTTGCTTCTTGCAAGAGCTGGGTGTAGGGACCGACTCCTTCAAATAGATCCTTGCTTGCTTGGTAGCAATCGAGTTTATGGGTGGTAACCAGAGCGCCAAGAGAATTGGGGTCGTTTTTAATAAATGAAACGGCTTCTCGGTAGGCTTCTGGTGCTGAGTGTGGTTTGAAATCAATGCCTTTCAGCTGTGCATCAATTCCGAAATATTCCATCCATTTTGGAAATACTTTCATGATGGACGATTTTGTGGTAGTCACTCCAATGAAATACATGGTGGGTTTCTCTGCAGGAGTATAAACGGACATATACGGCTCCTTTTTATGTAATGTATCTAAATGTATGTATGTACGTATATATACTAACCCAAATCACAAGAATGTCAAGTTTTAAGTTACTTGGTAAAATTCCGTCCATGTAGGAATACGCAATTACCTCCTCATTACGAGGTAAGGTATGAGGATGCGGATGTATGTATAGTACGGATAGTTAGTATGAGAATGCTTCGAAGTGTATTTGTTTCTCTTTCACACCCAGTGAATTCAATGCAGAAGTTACAATGGTGCGTACTCGTGGCGAAGAACAGAGATAATAATCTGAGGTTTCAAGGTCCTCAATAAAATCACTGAAAATATCGGCAGTGTAGAGAATCCCATCTTCTTGATATACGAATATATGAATTTTTAGGTTCTCTATACTCTCTTCAAGCTCCCTTAATTCCTTTTCGAACAATAGTTCCTCTCGTACAGTTACAGCAAGAAAAGCTTTCACCATAGCTTTTGGAGCTGTATGTCTCATTTGTCTGATGAGACTGACCAGAGGAACAATTCCGATACCAGACCCTATGAAGACTTTGGGAGTCTCATCGGCCTTCGGAATGAAGTTCCCGAAACCTCCGTTAATTCTGACGATATCTCCAGGCTCTAAGGATTGTATCGATTCGGTAAAATCTCCAAGGGACTTGATTCCCATCATTATCTGTTCTTCATGAGGGTTAGAGAGGAAGGAAAATGGGTGATCTTCCCGTTTTATGCCCTTTTTCAAAACCTTCAGATATCCAAACTGTCCTGCATGGTATCTAAGACGTCTTTTTCCCAGAGGCTGTAAGGTAAGAACTAAGGTTTGGGCCTCATTTCTTACACTTATAACACTCATTCTGGGGAGGAATAGCCGGCGTATCCTCGCATAGACGACAATTGCAAGTACGAGTGGAGGGAATATGGTGCCATAGAGGGTGATGAACGCAAATGAAGAGTAAAACAGATTAGATTCATTCACATGAATGAATGAAATAAAGCCGAATACGACGAACAGATATTCGTGGATTATTTTGAGAAAATCATAAGGGATATTTCTCAGTCTTCCATATTTTTCAAAGAGTATCTTTCGAATCTTCCGGGTGTAAGGTGTATCAATCCAGAGTACTGCTAGAATGAGCAGAGCTGTCCAAAGGTAGAAGAGTATGTCGCTTGAACCTTCAAGCTCCTTGCCCGATAACAACTTGAATGCCCCATGGTAATAAATCATGATGGTAAGAAGAATGCCGGACAGTGCATGGAATTTAACCATCTTATCATACGGAAAGAGATGTTGCAGACGCGGTATCTTTACGGAAATGAGGAGATGGTTGAACACCGCGTAGTACGTGAAGATAGAAAATATGTAATTCACAGTACTCAATGGTGTGACGAAGGGTAAGTCGATGATATACAGAACAGCCTGCACCCCTGGGATGATGCCATACAAGATGACAAATAGTATGATTCTTGCCATTATAGTCTCGCTTGCACCAATGAGAAGAGCTCTGCTGTCCATTGTTGGTGCATGGCCTCTGTATTTTTACCATCATAGTAGGAAGATGCGGATATTTCGTCGACACCCACCGAGGAGTTGCTCATTGGGGTGGTTGAGAAGAATATCTTTGCTCCCATTTTATAGGCATTTGCAAGGACAAATCGGGAAGTATCAGTCTGGGTCTTGATAAATGCTTCAAGCCTTGGATCGATTCCGGTACTCACCCCTGTATTGAGAAGGACAATTGGACCGGAAGTTGAATCAACTTTGGAGAGCCCCTTGAGGAATTTAACATTCAAAGGAACCTTCTGGACTGAAAGCTGTTTTTTGATGTAAACAGTGGCTTCCATATTCACTTCTGTCCTGTCTAGGTATACGACAGTGAAGTTGTCCTTTGCAAAAAGTGACATGCTGATGAGGAGCATAAAGAGGAGTACTGTTATTTTTTTCATTGTGTATCCTTTCTTTCTACCATTGGAAGAAGATTGCGGAAGCCATGAGACTTGCCCCAGCAATCCCGAGTGTTGCATGGGCAAAATTTTGACCAAATCCATCATCTTCCGCCTCAACACCTGTTGCTGTAATCATGAGTATACTGCCGACAATACTCATTGTTGCATGAAGTAAGTCAGACATCCGAGGTTTTTCACCCTTTGGCGTGAATATTCTGCCACTGTAATTGAGCAATCCTACGCCGATATTGAATCCAGAGGAAAGGGCAGCGGCCATCCCGAGTGTTTCATGGATATCTTTTTCTACAAAAGCAGGGTTAAGAATACAGGTAGCAAGCCCAAGTGTGGCGGAAGTGTAGCCCACAATTTTATGAGTATCTTGGAGAACTGTGTACATCTCTGGTCCTTG
>QJZS01000119.1 GCA_003247345.1 Spirochaetales bacterium | reverse complement strand
ATCCTTCTGTACGAGTAATTGGTTTTTATTCTGATGGAAGAGATTTCAAATTTCTCCCATCAGATGAAATCGATAATACAGATCCTCGTCGCAATACTTCTGATGATAGGGAAGTTGCCGATTATTTCCGTGGGTATCTTACCCGTTCGGATTCCAGCACCCTTGCCTATGCAGAAGGTTATATGCCTTGGGGCACTACTATTAATTTGAATCTCACTTTTGAATTCATTGATTTTGGATTTGCAAAATCATACGCAACCCCGTTCCTGGATTTCGGTATTTTTGGTGATCCTGATGCAACCAATGGGTATTCTATTATGTCCAGTGTTGGATTGGAAGGATTGGGCGTCTTGGATAGTTTCCCCAGTCATCCAGTAAGAATTGCATTAGGATTCAACCTCTTTGACATTATTGATGCAATGAAGGGGGAGAGTGATATATTGGATACCGAATGGGAGATCTCTATTGGTTTTGACCTGTACTTCTAATCAAAGGTTTGCATTGTAAGATGCTTCATGTCTCTTAAGAAGAGAAGATAGTTCACTTTGATCTACATCTTGGATTGAAATCAAAGGCTGAGGGTCAATTTCATAATCCTTTATTTGCTTCTCATACCAAATAACATCATGCCATCCACCATGCTTATATCCCGTGTTGTGGTATACCCCTACTTTCTCAAAACCAAAATACGCGTGTAAGCGATCGCTCTTGGGATTTGGGGCTGTTACGCATCCATAGACGGTGTGGATGTTCTGGAGCTTTGACAGCTCGATGATGGCTCCATAGAGAAGCTTTCCGAGCCCCAACTTTTGATATGCATCAGATACGTAGATTGAAAGTTCAGCATCCCACTGATAGGCAGCTCTTTCACGCAGTGTATGAGAATACGCATATCCTGCAATTTCTCCATTTACTTCGGCTACGATATAAGGAAAATGGGAGGAGATTGAATCCACTCGTTTGGTGAACTCTTCCAAAGAAGGCACCTCATATTCAAATGTAATAGTCGTGTCTCGAATGAATGAAGCATAGATGTTAAGGATTTGAGCTGAATCTTCAAGACTGACAGGTCTGATATGTACTTGATTCATAAAAGGAGTCACTCCTAATGGCAAAAATTATTTTGATAATATCATTTGCTCATAGGAGTGCCAAGTAGCTCTGATTTTGATGTCAGTTCAAGTGCTTGTACGTTGTTTCCAACAATTTGGTCGCATCCTCAAGAATTTGCTTCATGAATGTATCGCTGCCAAAGGTAACCGGGAGATTGGAAAGGGCTGTTTGCATAGCATGCTGAGAAGTCTCGTCCTCACTGTACGATTGGAAAATATCCACTTGTTTGGAGATGTCTTTCTCAACCCAGCCTACATGGTGGCGCTCAAAGAATGTGGTGGTAGGTTTTGCAGCATACAGGAGGTTCGAGATTAGGAAGGGGCGTTTTAGATAAAGCGATTCCATCAAAGCATTAGCCCCTGCTTTCCCTATTTGTACGTCGCAAGCACAGATATATTCGCCGATGTTATTTACAAACCCTGGGGTGACCAAGGGGAAGTCAGGATATTTTTCTTTGAATCGTTTGTATCGGATTTTAGTGGTGCTGCTCAGTTTCCCTAAGGTGATTACCTGCCAAGGGAGGCCTCTGCTTTGTACTTCCTCAAGGAAATCGGTTGTACCGATACCTTCTCCGCCCAAATTGACGAGAATCGTAAAGGTATCTTTTAAACCCAATTTTGCCCTGGCTTCCTGCTTTTCAAGAATTTGAAAGAACATCAATTCCGTTTTGAGAGGGAAGGGACAAATGCTGATTGTTTCTTCCTTTTGTCCAAACTTAATAGCTAATTCTTTTCCGAGCTCAGTGCAGATGTATAACTTATCCAAATTGGAGTTGATCCCGATTCTGGGGGTAAATACTACATCAGCTGCGTATTCAAATACCGGTACGGGCAGACCCAATTGTTGTACCATCGGTTTGACCATGCTACCGGCAAGAAAATGGGGAACGACAATACAATCCGGCTTATTTTCCTTGTACCACCAATCTAAAAAACTTTTTTTGGCATGGGTAGTTGTTTCTGCAAGATATTTGATCAGCTTCGCATTACTTCTTGAATCTTGGGTAGGATCAACAATTGCTTCGATTTGCGGAAAATGGAGCATAAATCTCCAATTAGATTTGCTCATCTTCCCAATGAGTGGAGATTTCACAGTAACGAACAAATCTTCTACTACTGTGGTATGCCCCATTCGTATTGCTGCATCGCTAAGCGCCCGTGCAGGTGTGATGTGACCTTTGCCTGCATCAACGTATAAAAAAGCTATGTGCATAGAGCAAGCATAGGGGAAAATAAGCGAAGGGGCAAGTATTTCAAGAGGGCAATTTTTACTTTATCTATTATTGCCTCAAAGTTTTTCAAAAGGTATCATAGGGCTAAAGGAGGACCCTTTGTGAAGGTTCTCATAACTACGGATTTTTATCTACCTCATATAACCGGTGTTACTACTGTCGTTGTAAACGAGCAGAAAATGCTAGCCCAAATGGGGATAGATGTACGGGTGCTCACCATTCAGAGAGGGCCTACCTCTCTTTATAAGAATGGCGTCTATTATATGCATGGAAGCCATCTCCAGGTGCTTAGGGATTCCCAACTGGCATTCAGCTATCATGATCCTCTCTTTCATGAAATTCTTTCATGGAAGCCTGACATCATTCATTCCAACAATGAGTTTTTTACCATGGGATGGGCTCGTAGAATTGCAAAAAAGCTGAATATCCCACTCATTCATACGTGTCATACGGATTTTACCAGATTTGACACGGAGCATAAGATCCGGGAATCCCTATGGGATCATGCGATGGCAATGATCATTCGAAGGAGGGTGAGGTACGCAGATACTCTGATCAGTCCCTCTATCCCCCACAGCCAGATGATACGAAGATACAAGGTTACCCAACCAATTGAGGTAATTCCCAGCGGAATCGACCTCCTGCGATTTCAACATAGAGAAGGGGAGAACAACAGAAAGGCCTTGCGTAGTTCTCTCGGTTTTACTGAGAATGATTGTGTACTGGTTTCTGTATGTCGATTAGCAAGTGAAAAGCGAGTTGACCAGAGCATTGATGAGTTCTTTCTGCTTTCGCTTTTGGAGCCATCCGCACGGTTATTGTTGGTAGGAGCCGGGCCAAAGGAAGAGCATTTAAAAAAACAGGTAAAAAGTCTTGCCTTGGAAGACCTTGTAGTCTTTGCGGGAGGCATTCCGACATCTGAAGTACATCAGTATTATCAAGCTTCCGATATATTCATTTCATCCTCGATTCGTGAATCCCAAGGGTTGGGATTCGTCGAGGCTATGGCCAGTGGATTACCAGTGCTGTTGAGGGAGGATCATAGCCTGGGGCTTTCTGTAGAAGACTTCGGATGTGGTAAAATCTGCCCTGATCAACGCTCTTTCGTTGCAGCTGCCTCAGAGTTGGTGTCGGATGTAAAAATGCGCAAGGAGATGTCTGAACACTCCTTGCTGGCCAGTGAACGATTTTCTTTACAACAATGGGCAGAGGCTTTGTTACTTACGTTTGAAGCGGTTCTTGATAAAAGCCACAAACATAATGACTGAAGGCATGACCACCAAGGTTGCCAACATACAGTTTAATAGCGCAATACTCATCAGGCTTCCAAAATATCGTACAGGAGTGTAACTGGCAAATAGGAACATCAACATACCTGCAACGATTGATAAGGTCGTGAGCATGATTGGCCTGCCGGTCTCATGTATGGTTTCACTGAGAATTGAAGATAAGGCTCTGTTATTGTCTTTGAGTTTGTTTTTATATCGTATCAAGAAGTGAATGGCATCATCTATTCCAACACCAACAGCAACAGCCGCGAAGCTTACCGTTATCATATCAAACGGAATTTTCAAAATATACATAAAGACATAATTCGCCATGACTCCCGTGAGAATAGGGATAAGGGAGTAGAACGCGAATGAAAGCGAGCGGAACGCAATCAACACGACCAGAAATACCATGATATAACTGGCATATGTACTCTTTTTCTGATCATTCAACAATGTAGATGAGAAGTGTATGAGTCGATGAGGTTCTCCGCCTAAGGTAACCTTTGTTCCATTAGGAAGCAACGGTAACAAGGAGAGTACTCCTTCCTCAATGCGAGTGGAACTGGAAATGGTCATCAGGTCTTGATCAACCGAATCATAGTTCTGAAGGAAGATGGTTAATTTCGTTCCCTCTGGATTCATGATTTGTCCAAGTTCTTCTTGGCCTTGGTTACTCATGAGAATAACCATGCGATTTATCAGATTGAGTAAACCTCTTGAGGTAGGAATACCTTCCTCCCCGCTGTATACCTTATTTGCAAAGCTCACATAAGAAGCAAATGAAAGGATTTGTTTTACATCAGGCAGTTGCTCACGAATCGATTGCTCAAAATCATAGACTTTCTGGAGATTTTCACTCTGCAGGAAGAATTGATCGACTCCTTCGGGAGCTTCGATAGTAATGGTATAAGGAGTGTCTCCTCCCATTTTCTGGGCGAAGTGCCTTGAACTTTGTCCAAAAGGATCCTTTTTAGGAAGGTAGGACATATAATTTGTATTGACAGTAATGTGGTCTCTGGTCAAGCCGTATCCTACAATTACCAACAACCAAAGCAAGACAAACAAAATATACTTCTGGGTTACCAATTTGTTAATGATAATTACCAATCTGGCCAAATACCCTTTCTTATAGGTTTTGATTTGTTCTTTCTTTGGGGGGACTACCAAATTTAACTGTGCTGGCAGGTATGTGGAAGCAAGTATTGCACAATAGGTAACTCCGATACTCACCGCAATACCGAATTCCCTGAGTGCAGGGGTTTGTGAGAAGAGGAGACTAAGAAAGCCGATGACGGTGGTCAAGCATGCAAAGAAGATAGTGCGAAGAATCTTTTTTGCAGATTCAATGGAATTCAGACCTTTGTTGAAGTCCGTATAATATTCACCGATGATATGGATGGCATAGGAAGAACCCAAGTTCAAAACCATACATGGGGTGACAATGTTTACGATGGTCAAAGAGTAACCGAGCAAACGCATGGTACCGAAGGTCCATATTATGCCAATTACGGACATGGAGAAGGGTAACAATACACTGCGCTTAGCACGGAAGCTAAGGTAATAGACGATGAGAATGGCAAGGAAACAGAGGGTAAGAAGTATGCTCAAATCCCTGCTGAGATAGTGCATCAGACGGTTTGTAATGACCGAGCCGCCATTAATGGAGACCTTGATACCTGCATTTCTAAGTGTATCGAGCATGCCGGATAGCTCTGCTTCCTGTTCTTCGGTAAGCATTTTTGAGTCATAGCTGAAAAGCATCCCAGTCATATCGTCGCTGACCAAGTAACTCTTTATAACAGGGTCCTGCTCGATACGTGTTTTCAACTCTTCAGCTTCAGCCTCAGTCCAGGAGCCATCGTCTTTCGTGGTGTTGGATGCAAAGGGAACACTCATCAAACGTGTTCCGCGTTTTTCCAATGTAACAAAATCCAATACGCTGAACATATTTCCCAGATAATCGGTATCTTCGAGAGCCTGCATTGTTTGGGTAATTTTGGTCAGTGTTTCTGCATTGAAAAGATTGTCGCTTTCGACAAGGACAAGATACGTCGTACTGAATTCGTCACTTTGGTCGGTCATATCCGAAACAGAGGTATTAGAAGCATCGGCAACCAAATGATTGCCCAACATACTCGTAGAAAGGACTGTAGTATCCGGTATGGTTTCGTCTTGGATATTTTTACTCGTTGTAGAAGCTACGTAGGGACCATTCCCACCTTCGTAGGTGGATTGGATCTCCATTTCGTTCATCAGCGAGTTATAATCGGCATCAAGATGCAAATGAGCGGCGTGGTATCCAAAGAAAACGGTGATTACCACGATGATTGCTAGGGTGATTTTACTGTGTCTGCCGACGAAGGACAAAAAATCGAATCTCATAATGCTCCACAGGTGTTTCGGTACAACAGTATAACATAAAAAAATCTAAACAACACCCACCTGTCAATCCGAGTGGGTGTTGCTAATTAACTTAGCGGCGCTTCTTTGAAGAGGAGGATTTCTTCGAGAAGGAACCCTTCTTTCCTTGTGAGCTGTACTTTCCATGAGACCGGCTTGGCCTGTCATCATAGGAAGGTTTGAAATCATAATCACTGTCCCCATATGAGTCTCTTCCATATGGCTGATAATCATCATTTCGGCGACCACCAGGGCGTCTTGAGCTTCCGTTGGACCGTCTGCGTTCGGAGGAACCACTTCTATGGTCATCATAGCGGTCACGTGAACGTCCAGAAAGGTTTTTACCGTTCGGATTATCTGGCTTTGCGCGGGTAACGATAGGCTTTCCTTCCGGTCCTGATTCGCCAAAAGTTTGAAGGATTCTTTCAGCGACTTGGAGTGGGGCGCTGACGAAGGAGAATTCCTCACGGACTGTTACATCCTGAAGATCCCTGTCCTCGGCGCCTACCTGCTCAATGAGGTAGTTGACCAAGACGCGCTTATCCAAACCATCCTTACGGCCACGAGCGATGAAAAGGCGGGTAAATCCATTGTTTTCTTCTCGTCTTGGTTCGCGTTCACGACGTTCCTGTTTTCCGGATGCAATATTCTGATACTTGGATGCATCAAGCTCATCCTTGTAAAAATGATCGAGCAAGGCTGCAACAAGCACTTCTGGACTTTTGTCTTCCAATAGCTGTTCAGCGATGGGAATAAATGGGCTGGCTTCTGCATCATCAGTATTGATTGCGGAGAGCTGGCTGATGATTCTCATTCGCTTTGTCTCAATGACATCACGTGCATCAGGTACTGATTCACGACGAATATCAGATTTGGAAACCTTTTGGATGAAGCTGAATCTTCTGAATTCGCGAGGCCCAACAAACGTGATTGCAACACCTGTTTTACCAGCACGACCGGTTCTTCCGATACGGTGGATGTATGCTTCAGGATCCTCAGGGAGTGAGAAATTGATTACATGAGTGAGGTCAGAAATATCAATACCACGGGCAGCAACATCTGTAGCGACGATGATACTGATCGTCCGCTCTCTCATCTTATGTAAAATATTTTCTCTCTGTTTCTGTGAAAGGTCGCCATGCAATGGTTCTGCATCATAGCCACGATCCATTAATTTTCGACCGATTTCATCACATTGTACTTTGGTTCGGCAGAATACGATTCCATAGAAGCTTTCCTCCATATCGATGATACGGGTAAGTGCTTCAAATTTGTCTGATTCACGAACTTCAACGTAAATCTGGTCGGTCAGATTGCTGGTGAGTGTTTCTGCCTTGATCTTGACGACTTCAGGATCTTTCATGAACTTTTCAGCCAAACGCTGAATAGGGGCGGGCATGGTAGCCGAGAAACAAAGCATGCGCTTGTCTTCCGGGGTTTGTTTCAATACTTCCTCAATATCTTCGACAAAGCCCATGTCCAACATTTCGTCAGCTTCATCGAGAACGACGAACTTAAGCTGGTCCAGCTTCAATGAACCTCTTCTGAGGTGGTCAAGGATACGACCTGGTGTTCCTACTACAACGTGGGAACCACGGCGTAATTTACGCAACTGCAAATCCATGGAAGCACCACCGTAGACGGCAGCAATTTCCAGATTTCGGTCTCCTTTCAGTGAGTTGATTTCTTCGGAAACTTGTACAGCCAACTCTCTTGTGGGTGCAAGAATGAGAGCTTGGACCTGTTTTACTGATGGGTCAACTATTTCGAGAATGGGTAAACCGAACGCGGCAGTCTTGCCGGTTCCGGTTTGTGCCTGACCGATTACATCAACTTGATCTTTTAGTAGCAAGGGAATACACGCAGCCTGGATTTTGGTAGGCTCTTCAAATCCCTTTGCTTTAACGGCGGCAATAGTTTGTGCGGACAATCCTAGGTCCGCAAAGTTTGATAACTCTGACATGGAACTCCTAATATTTGTATATGAATGGATTATCGGTAATTAACCGAGATTTACAACACAACACCCTAGTCTATACAAATCAACAAATTGTTGCAAGACAGACATATCCGAATTCAAAGAAATGTCCTACCACCTATTAAAAACCTGTTCCGCAAATCCTACGAGCTTATCCAAAGATATATTGGTCCCATTATCGAGCGTGCAAGTTCCGCTAAAGGTGCCGAAAAGTTGGTGTTGATCCGACTTGATGATACCAAAGTTCGTCATAGATGACCTATCGACGATTGGCGAAAAAATCAAATTGAGCCTCCCTTCCTCATTGGTGATATGCCAATCCTTGGTAAGATCCGATTCATCAAATTGAAAGGTCACCTTTCCCAATTTGTGAATTACATAGTTGTAAATGATAGTGTTTTCCGAGGCACTGCTCCTATCGGAAAACCCATACCCTAGGTTCAACCCAAATGGAATATTTTCTATTAAGGTGGATACACTGGCCCAGTACCAGGTGTTTTGATAGGTCCACCTGCCTCTGCCCCAATCGAGAACTCCCCAAGCTTCACCCAGAAGCAGTTCCTCCTTATGCATTCCTCTCCGCACCGTTCCTTTTGCAGGTAGACAATTTACTTTCTCATTGAGATAAAAAGCTTTACGGTTTTCTTCCCAGCTGGTTGCAATATTCAGACTCTCCATTTTTGAGTCTTGTGTGAGTACTACGTTGAAATCAAGGCCTACTGTTCCATCAGGAAGCACCAAAGAAGGGCAGGCAACCATAAGATGCCGGTGTTCTCCCTTTTTTATAAATGCAAGTCTCAGCTTGCTGTTGGAATAGGTGACATGGTTATCTTGGGTACTGGAGGCGGAAAGGCCGATTTTTCCTTTTGGAAAGAAGGTAAGGGCATCTGTTTGGCTTACTTTTTTGAGATTGAGATCAACGTAGCAGATGGCAAACATTGCAGCATAACCAAGGTCACTAATGGTCGCTGTAAGCGCATAGCCCTTCGGTTGATTGACAATTGCATAATAATCCCATTCCTTAATCTTCAGCTTTCCGCCTTTGACGGCAGTCCTGTCATATTGCCAAAGGGGGTAACGAGCCCATCCTTCCTCATTGATGCGCCCTTTCTTGTTGAGCAATGGTTGTTTCTCTATAACTTCGTGTTCCATTGATGTTTCTCCTACAACCCCCATTGATCTACTGTATAGGTTTGTACTGCATACGGACTCTGGTCAGCAAATAACGTGATGGTCTTAATGCCTTTGGGAAAATCCTTTGAGCCATAGGAACCATAACTTGCACTTCTCCCATAGTGTAAATCGATACCATCCCAATTTCCATGGAAATCGTTCAAATGATCATGTCCGGAGAAGATAGCAACCGTATTGTTTTTTTCTTTCATCGCTTGGAATAGGCCACTGTTTTCCAAAGGGGTATTTATGGTTCTGTCCATCTTCACTCCCTCGGTTTTGCCATATTCCCATAAAGCTCTGAATTCAGGAATCGGGATATGTAAGAATGTATACAGCGGTACCGAACCTAAACTGTCTTCAACCCAACGGTACCAAGCAATTTGCGAAGGGTAGACGTAATCAGGTCCAATGATGCCTCCTTCATAGATTCTGCTGTCATGTGAATCAAGGAGCATCAGCGCTTGTTTGGGAACCCCATCCTCCATGAGAACGATGGGGTAATCACTGAAGCCTAGAACCCAGTCTTCTCCTTCCGAAAACAGAGCGTGTGGATAGTCGGCTAGGATGTTTCCCAATGTCTTTCGGTCATAATCGTATTCGCCGTCATGGTTCCCGAAGCAGTAAGCCCATTTCTGGTTTCTATCTTCCATGAATTGGGCAAATTCATTGAGTATCTTTCCTCCATCAAAGCTGAAGAGGAGATCTCCTGTGATAATGGTAAGGTCTGGCTTTGTCTCTTCGAAGGCTTTATCCAGCAAGGCATATACTTTGTTTCTATTGGAAAAGGGGCCCCGTCGTAGGTGGAAGTCGGTTCCCCAAAGGATTGTAAACGATCCATCTGTCGGATAGTCCATGATGAAGGCTTTGCCATTGGTTACAGCATCTAAAAGATTGAAAGGTTGATCGGGAACATGTACTTGCTCAGTATACATACTCACTGACTCGAAAACCCTGGTATTTATCAGTTTGTCGATGATAAGAAATGTAGCAACACCACAGGCAATCAAGAGAATAAGTATGAAAATAATAAGTGTCTTAACGTTCAGTCTAAAGGTTGCTTTCATGGGTAACTTTCAATGTATCACTAAAGGATGAGACAAGCTATAGGTACGAAAAAAGCCGGTGTTCACCGGCTTTCTTCGTTACACTGTATAAAATGAATTACTTGCCTTGTCCAAGTACTACTTGAAGGAAGGTTGTCAGGAAATTGTCCTTGAACTGATCAGAGGTGTACAGGGCCTGGCTGAAATCCTGCTGGTTCTGTGAACCGCTGTAATAGTTGTAGAACATGCTTATGTAGCTAGACATACTATCGTCAGTTTTATCCTCTCCTGTTTGAACTAGGAGATAGGAAATACCTGACTTGATTGGGTCAAGAATTGTGTTCTGGTCAGCACTATAGAGTTGCTGTGCAACCGTATTGTCGCTTGCTGCAGTGCCAAGAAGTCCATCTTTGTCGGTGTTGGAGAAGCTGGCCATGTAATTGCTCTTTCCTTGGTTGTAAGGTGTTGAGCCAACTTCAGAGACCGTAAGACCGTGTGCGGCTGCAACAGTATCCAAATCACTGCTGGTAGCCTCAGTTTTCATCTGCGTGGCAATGTCAGAGAGATAGGTATCAATAATTGCATCGTCACTGTTTGCAAGATAGGCTTTTACCGTTGCAAGCAAATCTGCACTGGCATAATCACCTTCTTCAGGGGTGCTGTTCATTTTGTACAAGGTCCAAGAGTTCGTTGCTTCGAACGGGCCGAGCACGTCACCTTCTGAAGCACTGAGCAATGCTACTGCTTCATCTGGGGTTTTGAAGTTTGAGACAATACCATAATAATAGAGCTTTCCAACTTTTCCGCCGTCTTGTGCATATGAGTCAAGACTGTTTGCGGTTGCTGCATCTTCAAACGTAGTACTGCCACTCTTGATTGAATCATAGAGTGATTGTGCTTCTTCTTGGGTTGATACGGTAATGACACTCATATCCATGCTGTAGAAGAGCTGTTTGTTTTCCAGCGCGTACTGAGAAGCTAGATTGTCGGGATACAGAGCTGGGGTAATGGCAACATAGCGGAAGCTTCTTCCGTTGCTAGCCATATTGGCAATGTAGTCAGCTTCAGCAGTTGATGAGAGTACGGATCCTACATCATCGATAACAGTCTGGTAGGGGAGATTGGTTCGAATAGACTGCTCAACAGAAGCCTTTGTTTCGGCAGAGGCGTTCTGGTAAGTCGTTACATCAAATTTGCCGTCTTTGTCATAAGCGCCACTATCGATGATTGCTCTTTTGACCACTTCATCTGCTGCAATGATTCCTGCTTTGCTAGCCAGTTGGTTGACTGCAGTGAACAGGACGGTGCTGTCATATGCGCTTTTCCAAATTTGGTACAGAGCTTGTGTCTGGTTGGTGGTAGATCCCTTATATTGGTCTGCATAGTTCTGGACTTGCTTATAGAAGTAATTGCCGTTGGCATACTTGATTTCATCTTTTCCATAGGTTCCGAAAACAATACCGGTGCTGTTGGATTTTTGACCAACAACAGCTTGAATTGCCGGTGCCATAACGAAGGAAACTGCGATGAGTATCAAAACAACCATTCCAAATATCCAACCGGGGGTTACTTTGCGCTTGTGTTCAACGGCAGCTGTTTGCTTGCCCTGTTTCTCTACCGTATTGTTTTTGGTTTTCCCGAAGGAGAGAACCTTTCCTGCATCTTCGGGTTTTTTCCCATTTGTGTTGTCGTTTGAAGACATGATGAACCTCTTTCTTCCATGCATTTTCCGCGGGATGCGGACAGTCTTATGAAAAATACCATTATCACCTAGCTACTGTCAATGAATAGCTGTATAAAAGAAACTTTGCAAATTTACCTCAGCTTGACAAGCCAAGGGGCAATAGGTATATTGAACGACGATTGTTATCAAACGGGCAGTAGCGCAGGGGCTAGCGCACCTGGTTCGGGACCAGGGGGTCGGAGGTTCAAATCCTCTCTGCCCGATATCAACCATTACGATAGAAGATGACTCCTTGTTTCATGAGAAATAGGGAGCTATTTTTTTATCAGGACAGGAGAAGTTTCATGTATAAGGTACTGGCTTTGGATCTTGACGGCACACTGACCACGGAAGAGAAAAGAATTACTGATCGTACGAAGAAAGCTATTGCAAAAGCAAGGGAGCTTGGCTGTCATATAACCTTGGCTAGTGGGAGACCCCTGTTGGGGATAAAGCACGTGGCAGCAGAGCTGGGGCTTATGGGCTCTGAAGGGACGATCCTTGCTTATAACGGTGGTTTGCTCTTTGATACCAAGACTCAGTCTACCTTATGGCAGAGGACTGTTGATGTTCAAACCATTCATACGTGTTTCTCCTATGCAAGGAAGCATAATCTTGCAGCTCTGTCCTATAATGAGGTTGGGGCAATCACAGAAATGCCAGATGACCAATATGTAATTAAGGAAGCCTTCAATAATGCCATCCCCATCACACGGGTGGAAGATTTAATCTACTGTTCAACAGAGCCGATGCCCAAAGTGATGATCGTAGGAGAACATGAACTCCTAAAAAAAGCTCAAAAAGATTTGCTTAGCCAAGTAGGGGACAAAGCTGACATCGGATTCAGTGAACCTTTCTTCATGGAAATCACAGCCAAGGGCGTACAGAAAGCCAGTAGTTTGCAAGTTCTGCTTTCTTTGTTTCATCTCACAGAGGACGACTTGATGGTAATCGGTGATGGCTTAAATGACATTCCCATGTTTGGAGTAGCCGGACTTGCGGTAGCTATGGGGAATGCGAGTGATGAAGTGAAATCCCATGCTCATACTATTACCGCATCGAACGAGGAAGATGGTGTTGCAATTGCAATAGAACGTTACATTCTATCGAAATCGTCCTAAAACATGTTATTCACAGCTCCCTTTCTTGTGGTACAATACAGGTTACATTATCACGGACCTACCACAAGGAGGAGAATCCATGAAAAAAGTAACCATTCTATTGCTTGTTCTTCTGACGGGCACACTGTTGTTCGCTCAGGGGGGAAAAGAAACAGCACCAGCACAGGCTGATGGTCGTCCAACAATCCGCTTGCTCACCGATGCTACAGGTATTGATGATAAGTCCTTCAACGCAGCTGCTTGGAGAGGCATTGTTCAATACTACGGCGATACCGTTGCAAATCCTGCAAATCGCGGTACCTTGTATGATGTAGTAACAGCTCAGACTCAGGATATGTATATCCCAAATTTGAGACAGGCTGCCGATGAAGGCTATGATTTGATCATGGTCACAGGTTTTACTTGGGCAGATGCACTGAGTGAAGTTGCACCTCAGTATCCTGACCAGAAGTTCACCATTGTTGATGTTGACTGGGTTGGCCAGCCAAATGTAATGGAATTCATCTATTCTGAGGAACAAGGTTCCTACCTTGTTGGTATGGTCGCTGCTTTGCAAGCTAAGGAAGATGGCATCGCAAATCCAAAATTCGGATTCATTGGTGGCGTTCCCGGAGCAACCATCACAAAGTTTGAAATGGGCTATGTACAGGGAATTCGTTCGGTATTCCCGGATGCGCAAATCTATGATTACTACGCGAATGATTGGGGCAAACCTGAATTGGCAAAAGCTCAAGCAAAGAACTGGTATGACATGGGCGTGTACTGTATTTTCAGTGCAGCAGGCGGTACCGGCAACGGAACCATTGCGCAGGCTAAAGAATATCGCAACCAAGGTAAGGACATTTGGGCAATCGGCGTAGACAGTGACCAGTACGAAGATGGTATCTACAGTGGTACCAAGAGTGCTGTACTGACCAGCATGCTCAAACGTGTTGAGAATTCCTCTTTGATGGTACTTGATGCCGTTGAAAAGGGCACCTTCACAGGTGGAGTGGTTCAGATGGGCATGGCTGATGCTGGTGTTGGTTATTCTACTGCCAACCCTGAGCTCAGTAAGAGTGTTATCAGTGCTGTTGATGCAGCAAAAGCTGACATCATCAGTGGAAAAATCAAGATTTATAAGACGTATAAGGATGCTCTCTCCAATGGGGCAGCTCCTAGTGGCCTTGCAGCTTTGGATGACTAATGTTTTTCGAGCCGGTAGGAGACCTACCGGCTCTGCTTGAATCCATTGGAAGCAGTGGATTCAGGCAGAGCTTGACATGAGAGGAGCTAAGAGTGAGTGAATACGCTATTGAAATGAATGAAATCACCAAAACGTTTCCCGGCGTCGTTGCGAATGACAAGGTTACGCTTCAAGTGAAGAAAGAGGAAATTCATGCACTGCTTGGTGAGAATGGTGCGGGAAAATCAACACTGATGTCCATTTTGTTTGGCTCCTATACAGCTGACAGCGGCCAGATATTTCTTGATGGAAAACCCGTGGAAATCAAGAATCCCAATGTTGCCACTGCCATGGGGATTGGGATGGTCCACCAGCATTTTAAATTGGTACAGAATTTTACGGTAACTGAGAATATCGTCTTGGGTATGGAGCCCAAGAAAGGCCGGATCCTTGATTTGGGTAGTGCCCGTAAGCAAGTGGCAAAACTGAGCGAACAATATGGTTTGCAAGTTGATCCTGATGCTTTGGTCGAAAATATCTCGGTTGGGCAGCAACAGCGTGTGGAAATTCTCAAAACGCTCTATAGGAATGCCAACATCATTATCTTTGACGAACCTACGGCAGTCCTGACCCCTCAGGAAATTGATGAGTTGATGGAAATCCTCACGTCTCTCAGAGCCGAAGGAAAAACCATTTTGTTGATTACCCATAAATTGAAGGAAATCAAGGCCGTTGCCGATAGATGCACCGTTCTCAGAAGAGGAAAGTACATCGGTACAGTAAATGTCAGCGAGGTCTCTGAAGAAGACCTTGCTGAAATGATGGTTGGGCGGGCTGTAAAATTTGAAATTGAGAAACCCGAAAAAGAACCTGGCAAGGTGATGCTCAGTTTGCAACATATTTCGGTAAAAGACGCAGCTGGGCTGGATCGTGTGAAAGATTTGAGCCTTGATGTCCATGATGGAGAGATCGTTGGTATCGCTGGTGTTGATGGAAATGGCCAAAGTGAATTGCTTGGGGCGATTACCGGTCTGATTCCTGTCAGTGAAGGCTCCATCCTGTTGGATGGACAGCCCATCGAAAAGCTGAGTATCCGCGACCGTATTGAACAAGGTCTTGGACACATCCCGGAAGACCGGAGAAAGTACGGAGTGGTCGGGGAGTTTTCCATCGCAGAAAACTCAGCATTGAAGAACTATTATCAGAAGACGTATCGTGGCCGTTTCGGTATTCTGGACTTTGAGGCCATGCAGAAAGATGCCCAGAGTCTAATCGATCAGTTTGATATCCGTAGTGCAGAAGGAGCTTCCACCAAGGCGGGGAGTCTTTCTGGTGGAAACCAACAGAAAGTAATTGTAGCTCGGGAAATATCCCTTTCCCCCAAGGTCTTGATCATTGCACAACCTACCCGAGGCTTGGATGTCGGCGCTATCGAATATATCAGGAAGCGAATCATTGATGAGAGAATGAAGGGAAGGGCCGTTCTGCTGGTTTCCTTTGAATTGGATGAGATTATGAACCTATGCGATAGAATCGCTACCATCAGCAAGGGGAGTATCGTTGCAGTGAATAAACAGTATGAAGTAACAGAAAGGGAAATTGGAATGATGATGGCCGGTTCCAAGACGGAGAAGCAAGCATGAAACTAACCCGTCAAAAGCTCATTCAATCCGACGGAGCAGTCTCCGTATTGGTTGTTTTTCTTGGTTTCTTGGTAGGGACCATTTTGGTTGCCTTGGTTGGAAAGAATCCCTTGAATATGTACAAGGCTATCTTTCAGGCTCTGAGCGGATATAACTTGGATAACGGAAAAATGAATATCCGTTATATCGGTGAGACCTTGAACTATTCCATTCCATTTATTTTGTGTGGTCTCTCGATGGGCTTTGCCAATCGTGTTGGCCTGTTCAATATCGGAGGTGAAGGACAATACATCATGGGGATGACCATTGCACAGACTGTTGCATTGCTAGGTCCCCAAATCCCTGTTTTTCACTGGGTATTCGCCATTGCCTGTGCAATTCTTATCGGAGCCATCTGGGGCGGGGTGGTTGGTATTCTGAAAGCTAAGTATGAAGTGAGTGAGGTTGTCTCAACAATCATGCTAAACTACGTGGCCTTATATTTATCCCGTATCATCTGTTTGCAACTTCCTGGTGCTACTACCTATAAAACTGCAAACTATCCAGATACCGCAGTAATCACGAATAGCTTTTTTACCAAAATCACCAATTATTCATTGTTGAATAATGGAATATTCATGATGATCATTGCAGTCCTTGTATTTTGGTTCATCATGGAAAAAACCAGTCTTGGCTTCGGCATGAGGGCTACTGGTTTCAATAAGGAAGCCGCCCGTGCCAGTGGAATACCTGTTGTAAAGTCTATTTCGCTTTCCATGGCAATTGCAGGGGCTTTTGCAGGACTTGCAGGTGGTATCGTAGCCTTGGGCTCCTTCAAGTATGGAAGAGTCCTCTCAGGAATGGATGGCTATGGGTTTGATGGAATCGCTGTTGCTTTGGTAGGAAACAGCACCGCTTTGGGAACTACACTGGCAGGTCTCTTGTTTGGGTTGCTGAAGAATGCACAAGCTTTGATGCAGGGCAAGCAAATCCCGAAGGAGATTACATTCATAATTCAGGGAATGATCGTCATATTCATTGCCTTACGGTCAGCCCTGCAATTGTACCAACAGTATTTGGATAAGAAACAACTTCAGAGGGAGGTAGGAGTCAAATGAGTACATTACTTGGAATGCTTCCTTCGGTGTTGATGATAGTTGCTCCCATTCTTATTACCGCAATAGGCGGAATGATTTGTGAGAAGTCGGGGGTTGTGAATATTGCTTTGGAAGGCTTGATGGCCATAGGGGCCTGTACTGCTGCCGCTGCCCATGTGTTGATGGAAACTGCTGGAGTACCTCATACCCTTTCTTTGTTTCTTGCTCTTACCATGGGCTTTGTGGTCGGTGGTTTGTTCTCTCTGATCCACGCAGTAGCAGCAATCAATTTGAATGCCGACCAGACAATCAGTGGTACAGGTATCAACTTGTTATCTACTGGGGTTACCATTTTTGCAAGTCAGATTTTGTTTAATGCAGATAGAACCAAGGAATTTATGATGGGAATGCAAACTGACGGATTGGGTATTTATCCTACTGCCTACATTGCCATTGGAATTGTAATTCTTTCTTGGTTTGTCTTGTATAAACTACCGTTTGGCATGCACTTGAGAGCCTGTGGAGAGCATCCTGGTGCTGCTGAAAGTGTTGGTATCAATGTAAAGAAGATGCGTTATTTCGCGGTTATCTCCAGTGGCGTTCTTGCAGGACTGGCCGGAGGGTGCGTAGTACTTACCCAGACAATTCAATACACCAGCAATACGATTAACGGTCGTGGATTTATCGCACTGGCTGCCGTTTCATTTGGCAGATGGAGACCTCTGGGTGTAACCGGGGCAGCTTTTCTTTTCGGTACCGCACAAGCTTTCGCAATTATTGCAAACAATATTCCTGCATTGAAGGTGCTACCTACGGAAGTCTTTAATATTCTTCCTTATATAGTAACCTTGGCGGCTTTGGTTTTCTTTAGTGGTAAGAACTATGCACCGAGTGCAGCAGGACAACCGTATGAAAAAGGAGCAAGTTGATGACACCCCATAACAGAGCTACAAAATCAGACATAGCACCAGTGGTTCTTGCCCCTGGTGATCCCCTTAGAGCTAAACTTGTTGCTGAGAAATTTTTGGAAGATGCCCGATTGGTGACGGATGTTCGCAACATCCTTGGGTATACCGGTACGTATAAGAATACTCCTGTATCCGTACTAGCGACTGGAATGGGTGGCCCCTCCATCGGAATATACAGCTACGAGCTCTACACTGAGTATAATGTTGAGTCAATCATAAGAATTGGAACGTGCGGTGGATTGCAGCCTACTATCGGGGTGGGGGATCTTGTTGTTGCGATGACAGCAAGTACTGATTCCAATTGGGCTCATCAATACAATCTGAAAGGAACATTAAGCCCCAGTTGTAACAGTGGGCTGTTTCTAAAAGCTCTCACCGTGGCAAAATCACTGAACGTTCCGTGTCATGCAGGTATGGTTTTCTCCAGTGATTTGTTCTCTTCCTACAATGCCTTGGGTTCTGATAGCTGGAAAGCGTGGGCAAGGATGGGAGCCTTGGCACAAGATATGGAAACTTACGCTTTGTATTGTACTGCAGCTTGGACAAAGAAGCGGGCACTCAGTTTGCTTACGATGACTGATAGCTGTGTAACCAATGAAGGACTTGCTACTGATATGCGTTTCGCTGGGCTGTATCCAATGCTTGAAGTAGCCCTAGAACTAGCAAGCGAGGTTGGTTGATGGAATTTCTTGAGGCAATGCAACATCGTTTTGCTTGCAAATCGTACGATACCAAAAAAGCAATTTCTGCTTCAGATCTTACAAAAATATTGGAATATGGACGACTGACTCCAACCTCATTCGGGTTGGAACTTTGGTCGTTTCATGCTGTTACTTCCAAACCTAAGAAGCAAAAATTGTACCATGCTTGTTTTGGGCAAGAGGCTGTAGCAACCAGTAGTGCCACGATTGTTGTGCTGGGGTGCACAGCAGACTTTGCTAATCCTGATAAGCCATTGGTACAAGCTAGAGGCTTACGATTTCCTGACCCTTTGGATGTATTCATTGCGGACTATCGCCCATACTATGAATTCCTCAAACAAGAAGGTCGTTTAGATTGTTGGCTGAGAAGCCAAGGATACTTGGCAATAGCCAATATGATGACAGGTGCTGCATCAATGGGAATCCAAAGCTGTGCAATTGAAGGATTCGATGAGGGTATGGTTCTCTCGGTGCTTGGAGCTGATCCAACTTTGTGGCAAGTTTCACTGATTGCGACCTTCGGCTATCCTTCAGAAGCAGAACGGCCGAAAATCAGAGAATCATTGGAAGATCTAGTGGTGTATCATTAGGGTAGGACGCTGAGTGCTCTATCTACCAAAGTCCAGAACCATGCACTGTCAATTCCATAGGCCACGTGTACTCCATCTTTTTCTTCAGTTGCAGAGGCAATGGTTTTCCCGTAGGTAGGTCCTTGCTCAGTCACAACTTGTACGCGTTCATATCGGGTTGTCACTTTTTCTGGATCAATAAGATAGGCAATGCATTGTGGGTCATGAAGTTGTGGCCAGCCCTTGCCGTGGTTTGAATACTTCTCGGCGTAGGTCTTCATACAAGCTGTAAAAACCTTGGCACATTCACGGTTAATCTTTCCATAACCTGCAAGCTGTTCTGGGCTGAGTGTTACCTGATGGGTGCAGTCAAGCGGAAATAGAACAAGATTTGCCTTGCTGGAAAATACTATTTGAGCAGCTTCTGGATCTCCATACGTGTTAAATTCTGCTTCGCTGGTAACATTTCCACCGCTGAAGGATCCCCCCATAATTACAACCTGCTTAGCAAGCGACAGGATATCCTGCTGCTTTTGGATAGCCAAAGCCAAGTCCGTCAAGGGGCCAACGCTTACTACCGAAATCTGCCCGGGATTTTCATTAAGCATTCTGATCAATGCATCAATTCCATTTTCAGATTGTACTTGTTGTCTCATTCTTGGAGCAAAAACCGGACCGTCCAATCCACTTTCCCCATGGAAATCTCCTGCTGCGATAGGTTCTCTTGAAAAGGGTTTGTCCGCACCTTTGAATACTGGACAGGTCAGGCTGGCAACTTCAGCAATATTCAAGGTGTTTTCCAATGTTTTTGCTACTTCAACATTCCCATTGGTGGCAATGATGCCTTCAATCTGTATCTCTTCCAACCCTGCAGCCAAAAGCAAGGCGACTGCATCATCAAGTCCTGTATCGACATCAAGAATCACACGTTCCATTTTATTCCTCTTCCTGTAGTTCTGCTTGTATGATATTACCAGTTAACGTTGAGTTGTTGCAATTACATGAAATTTGCAGATTGTTTTGTATTCCTTAGGTTGCGTTATCTTGTACGACACATGCCTAGTTATGGTACTATGATGACATGAGAATCATACAAATTGCCGTGGGCCCTAATCAGGTTCCCTTAACTGGATATCTTCAGGACTTTACTTCTGATGGAGGAATTCGAAATATCAGACCGACCGTGGTGATCTGCCCCGGCGGTGCATACCGATTTCGTTCGGAACGTGAACGTGATCCTGTTGCCTTGCACTTCCTGAATATGAGCTATAACGTATTCATCCTTGACTACTCGGTTCAAGCAGAAGCGAAAGATCTGAATCCGCTTCTTGAAGCGAGTGATGCAATCATGAAGATTCGCGAGCATTCATTGGCTTGGATGTGCGATCCAACAAGGATTGCAATTATAGGCTTTAGTGCAGGCGGCCATCTTGCAGCTTCGCTTGCGTTACTTCACAACCATAAAAAGATTGCAGAAGTACAAGACATCGTTGATGAAAACAACAAGCCTGATGCTGCCATTCTTTGCTATCCTGTAATCAGTGGGGGAGAGTTCGCCCATCAGGAAAGCTTGGATTGGGTGAGTGGGAAGGATGAATCACTAAGAAAACTTTTTAGTCTTGAGAACCAGGTAACCAGTGATGCGAGCCCGATGTTCATTTGGCATACGGTTACTGATGCCTCAGTCCCTGTTGAGAATAGTCTTATGCTTGCTACGGCTTTGCAGAAAGCCAAGGTCCCCTATGAATTGCATCTCTTCGAGCAAGGGGACCATGGACTTTCGATGTGTACTGAAGAAGTGGGAACACCGCATGAGGCGTGCCGGCAATGGGTCGGCTTAGCCTCAACATGGCTGAATAGAAGATTCAATCACAACCTATAGGGTTGCAAGAATCCCTTCTGCACTTCTGATTCCGCTGGCCCAAGCCCCGGTGATTCCCCGGCTGGTGCCAGCACCGTCACCTGCAAACCAAATATCCTCTTTTACCCTGAAATGTTCATCCAGGTAGGAGGGTTTGTTCGCATACAGCTTGATTTCCGGATAGTACATAATCGTTGAGGGGTGCAGTACCCCAGGCACGATAGTGTCAAGGTTTTTCATTGCCTTCCAAATTACCCGTAGGATTTTGGCTGGCATTGAAAGTGAGATATCTCCAGGACAGCATGTCTTCAGTGTCGGTTCAAAGTCATATAAATCCCCGCTGAAACTCCCTTCCTTACTTCTGGAGCCAAGTCTGAAATCACCAACTCGCTGCATCAAGGGTTGCCCGCCTCCCATCAAAGCAGCTTGCAGTCCAAGGTTTTCGGCAAAAGCTTGGCCACTTGCCAAGGGAGCAGTGAAGCGTACTGTTTTAAGAATGGCAAAATTAACCAATCCATTGTCATGTCGGCTGTCTGGTGCAAATGCGTGGCCATTGACTGAATACCATTGATCCCCTTTGCTGGTTGCATAACGTTCGCGCACTACGTGAGCATTACCGCTATTCGTACAGAAGGTACGGACTTTTTCTGGGAAGTAAAACTTAGGATCATAATAGTCTTTGACGATTGGGTAATGTTCGATTCTTGTTTCAACACGAACGCCGATATCTACGATATTGTCGATGAAAGGAACATCCAGACTGTGCATTAAATCTTGAAGGAAGTGAAATCCTTTTCTTCCAGGTGCGACAAGCAGTCGTTTATACCCAATTTCTCGTTTCTCTGTACGTATGATTTGATTTTCAGCATCCACCGATTCCATTGCTTCCCCGAGGGCAAGCGTAACTCCTGCATCTGCAAGACGAGCCAACAACTCCTTGATAAGCAATAAGCCACCATCGGTTCCGAGGTGTGTCTGTTTAATTTCAAGAAGAGAGCAACCTAAACGTTCTGCACGTTTCTGATAGACGTCGATGTTGGATTTTTCTAAGAAATTTGGTTTGAGAAAGTCGATGACCTGCTTGAGATAGTGATTTGCAGCTTCTTCGGTCCAATACTCGACTGGGAATCCTATCGGGTAGGTGAAGTTCATCTTACAATCATTACGCATGCCACCGGTAGATACTTTCTCTCTATCGAGCATAAGGATCTCAAGGTCCGGGCGTTTTTCTATCAAGCTAAAAGCAGCTCCCATTCCAGCTGGGCCACTGCCTACAATGATTACATCATAGTGTTCCATGGAGTACCCTCCCATAATATGAATAGGAAAGGTGCCCCTTTCCAAGCAATTATCCATATTCTTCCTAATTTGGTAAACCCCCCTTTGTTGCTGGTAAATCTTGCATAGAGCGCGTATTCATGGTATTACACCTACATAGGAAGGATTGATACGAGGTGTCATCGTGTATATAAGTGCCAAGGAAGCAGCCAAGAAATGGGGAATCAGTGAACGCAGGGTAAGAATTCTCTGTGCCGAAGGGAGAGTGGACGGAGTCCTCAGATCTTCTTGGGCTTGGAATATCCCATCTGATGCACCGAAACCTGGAGATGGAAGAACCCTCCGTCATTTCAAGAATCATGATATGAGAATCGGTGCGATGGATTTTACTGCCTTGGAAAATGAGCATGTAAAACTCACTGAGCTTGAGGATGCTGATTCTTTTGTACATTCCTATCAACATCTGGTCACCCGATTCATCCTCGCATCTTTCGCTGTTGAGGAGCAAGAACTGGATCCGAAAGCTCTGGCTGTACTGTTCAACCAATGCCTGGTTGACGATATGCAATTTGAGACGCAGATACTCTGCCTAAACCTACGCTCTATTTTGATGAGAATGCTCTTTCAATTCGGATTAGGTCCGGTTGAAGGAAAGACTGCCCCACAGATGAGTGAACAGAGACTTTTGCAGTTATATCAAATGCTGACTCAAGCACTCAATGCAGAAGGGACGGTTGGTTATCGCGATGCAAGTGTCATTGAACAAAATAAAAGCATTACCGTCATCCAGCAAATGGAATCGATGTTTGTGCAATACGACCGTGATTGGGTAGACCTGCACCCTGTGGTACGAGCGGTGTTCCTGTTCGGTGAACTTTTGCGTATCAAACCCTTTGGAATGTATGATGGATTACTAGCTTCGCTTGCTTTTGCAGAGGAGCTGCTTCGTGGTGGGTTCCCCCCAGCCTTGGTGGAAACGGAACACCATGATGAGTTCAAAGCAGCTATGATACTGACTAGAAGTAGAGGCAATTATCAGAACGTCTTACGTTTGGTTGAACAAGTACTACTTCATGAATGTAACTTTCTGGGGCAGGAATCTTAAGTGTACTATTTCAGCAATGCAACGATTCTCGATGGTAGTGGTGATGAACCCTATCAGGGGGATGTGCTCGTAGAGAATGATACGATCAAGGAAATCCTTCCCCCTAATTCACCAACAATGAATGACGCTGTCATTATCGATGCTTCAGGTAAATACGTAACCCCTGGGTTTATAGATATGCATGGCCACAGTGATTTGGAAGTACTCCGAACTCCTGCCATGCGAGCAAAGGTAGGGCAGGGTATAACAACTGAAGTTGCCGGAAACTGCGGAATCGGAGTGTTTCCCTCTGAACAAAATAGCACTTTTCTAAAAGAGCTTTCTAGCGATGTGCTTGGCTCGTATCCGAACGTAGGATGGCAGGATTTCCATGCATATCGGCAACAATGGCAAGATAAGGGGAGTGGAAATAACTTTTTTGTTTTGCAAGCCCACAGCAATCTCAGACGCATGGGTATGACCGGCAGTGTAAATCGGGCGGCCTCCGAAGAAGAAGTACATAAAATGTGTAGATTGCTCGAGGTAAGCCTGCAACAAGGTTGTCTTGGACTTTCCACCGGTTTGTATTATGCCCCCTGCATTTTTGCCACGAATGAGGAATTGTTACGCCTTTTGGAGGTAGTTGCAAAACATAATGCCTTGTTTACGGTCCATATGAGGTGCGAAGGTAGTGATATTGTAGCTGCCGTCGAAGAAGTAGTGGCTCTTGCCAAACAGACAGGCGTAAAACTCCAGATCAGTCATTTGAAAGTAATAGGATTGAAAAATCAGCATTTGGTAGATGAGGTTTTATCTTTGATAGATAAGGCAAAAGCAGATGGAGTGGATATCCGATTTGATCAATATCCCTATACCTATGGTTCCACCAGCTTGTTCAGCATGTTGCCTCCCCAATATCTGAAATTAGAGAGAAAAGAATTACAGAAAGTTCTTTCTGATCCTGAACAGAGGGAAATAATCAAAGAGCAGATGGAGACTCCTGTCGGTTGGGATAGTCTTGCCTTTTTATGCGGTTGGGATCAGGTTCAGGTCTTATCGCTCCAAAGCAATCCCCGATATTCCGGACAAACGTTCAGCCAGATTGCAAAAGCACTCAACTCTGATCCTTATGAAGTCTTCTTTGATTTATTAGAACAAGAGCAGGGAACTGCCTTGATGATTGATGTCACCCAAAGTGAAGAATCGATTATAAAAATAATGAGGCATCCTTTGATGAGTTTTGGTACTGATGCTTTGTATACCGAAGGAGCCAAACATCCCCGCTCCTTCCAAAGTACTTTCCATATATTGGATAGATACGGCAAACAACTCCAGGTTCTTCCGCTTCCCACCTTGATTTCAAAAATGACCGGAGTCTCAGCCAAAAGGCTGGGGCTTAGGGATCGCGGTTTGATAAAAGTTGGTTACAAAGCTGATCTGCTGCTTCTGGATTGGGAATCGTTGCACGACTCTTCGGATGTAATGCACCCTGATAGCAAGAGTAGTGGACTTGATTTGGTGATGGTAAATGGACAGATTGCCTATAAGGATGGAGAGTTTACCGGGAGTACATCCGGCTCATTGCTCAAGCGAATTCAGTAAATCCTGTATTTGTCTTAGGAATATGAAGGAATCTGAGGACCAGAGGGAACTTGCTCTTCCTTGAAATCCTTTAAAATGTCCTGCAGGCTATAGCGCACGTGCTGCCTCATCACCTGTTCGGCTGCTTCTGCACCTTGTTTGATGATTGAATCTATCAAAAGAATATGGCGATTGAAGGATGCCGGATTTCTGGGTTTTTCTGATTTTCCCTGCAGTAATACAAGCCAAAGATAACTATTGCGTTCCAAGGACTTGTACAGTGATGTGGAATTTGTGGTTTTTGCCAACATGAGATGGAACTTGTAGTGAGCCTCTGCATATCTGTAGGCATCAGTATCTTCAAAAGGAATTCTATCTAGTTCACTTGCTGCCTGCTGCAGCTCAAACTGTTGTTGTTCCGAAATGTCGGTAGCAAGGATTCGCGCAATCTGACATTCGACTGCTTCACGAAGAAGAAAGGTATCTTTGACTCTTTCGATTGTTGGGATACTTACAATAGAACCCCAATGAGGATGGTATTCAATCCATCCATCTTGCTCCAGCTTTTTCATGGCTTCCAAGACGGGAATATGACTTACCCCGAGCATTTTTGCCAAAGGACGGCGGGTGAGCCTCATGCCCGGTGCAAACTCGCCTCTGATAATTTTTTGCAGGATTATCTGATAGGTTCGTTCAGCCGAAGTGAGGGTAGGATCCAACTGATCTGTCTCAATTATTGGTTTAATATCAATATTCATAAATACCTACTTTCTCCGCCTATAAGTATACATGGTATACCGAATTTTATCAAATCAAAATTTAAGAATAATTCCAAATTACGTTGTAAAAATAGAATAGAATTTCTTAAAGATTTTATAAAATTATATAATATATTAAAATATAATCTTTTTAACTGAAGATTAGAAAAAGATGCTGAATAATTCAAAAAAGTTTTTGTTGACAGCTAAATACTAGTGGTATACCGTATATACCATAATTACATAACCGTGGAGGTGTCTATGAAAGGAAGAGTTAGAAAGAGTTTTGCAATTTCATTGATTGCATTATTCTCACTCTCAGCAATCTTTGCTGCAGGTAATACAGAAAAAGCTGCTGAGTCAAAAACTGTGGAAGTCTGGATGATCAATAGTCCGGTAGAATCCATTATTAGTGCATTTGATACAGCTGGTACGGACTTTGAGAGTGAGACTGGTATTAAAGTTAATTATGTCAGAATCCCTACCAATGATTTTCACACAAAATTGGTTTCCAGCATTTCAGCAGGGGTATTCCCTGACATGATCATCTGGAACAGCAGTCCTGGTGTTGAGTTCAGTGGAACTGGGGCAGTACAGCCTGTTGATGACATCGTCAATGAAATTGGAAGAGACCAATTCGGCGAAGGCAGTCTGAAGATGTTCGCCGTCAATGGAAAGCAACTTGAAATCCCCTTCATGGTAAGACCAGGTGGAATTCATGCTAGAAAAGATTGGCTTGAAGCAGCAGGATATGATATGACCCCCAAGGTAGACAGTGATGGTTATTACTACTATGAAGGTCTCCAGACATGGGATGATATCGTAGCAGCTGGTAAGAAGATCAGTGATCCTGCCAATGGTAAATACGGTCTTGGATTTGCTTATAGCAGAAAGGCTTTTGGAGATTCTGCCGCTTTCGGTATGAGCATTCTCTACTCCTACGGAGCCAGCTTGCTTGATGCTGATGGAAAAGTTGCAATCAATTCCAAGGAAGCTATCGCTGGTTTGAACCTCATCAAGAAAATCTGGGAAAGCGGAGCTGTTCCAGCAGCAGCCATCACCTGGGATGGTGGATCGAACAACAACTTCTTCATTGCTGGTGATATCGGTATCGTACTGAATTCAAATAGCATCATGGGCAAGTTGAATGATACCACTGGCACCAAGCCAGAAGATCTTGTTATTCTTCCGTTCCCCAGTGGCCCAGCAGGTTCCTACCTCTCAGCTAGCCCAGAGTCAATCACTATCTTCAACAAGGGTAATGTAGAGGCTGCAAAATCCTATGCAAAGTACCTGTTGAAAGCTGAAACTCAAGTTAAAATGTTTGAGAAAATGGGATTTGGTTATTACAGCCCATTGAAGAAAGACGTAATGAGCAATGCCCTCTTCAGCAACTTGAATATGAACGAGAAAGTTCTTATGCAGGATGCAAGAAAGGCAATCAACGTTTCCTTCCCGTATGATCCGAATGCTAAACTCGGCGCACTGTACAGTTCCTTCCTCTTCGACGATGCATTGTCAAGAATTGCAGTCGATGGATGGAGTGCTGAAAAAGTTGCTGCAGAGATGGCAGCCAAAGTCAACGAAGCAATCAACGACTAATTCTTGATGCAAGCGTAAATCTAAACTTACATCGTATGTGTAAATATACGATGTAAGTATTTTAATAATAGTGAGATAAAAATGCCGATTCTTAGAAGAAAACTAACACTGGAAGAAAAGGATAATGCAATAGGGCGAAGGTTTTTATACCCTGCACTGTTTGTGCTGCTCTGTATTATTGCTTTCCCGGTAATCTACTCATTCACCTTGAGTTTTTTCCGATGGAGACCAACTGAAGTAGGCCACCGCTTTGTGGGGTTGAAAAACTATTTTGATGTATATAAGGATGATCGATTCGTCGTTTCTATTTTTAATACATTCATCTATGCCTTTGTTGGAGCTTGTGGAAAGATCGTTCTTGGAATGGGCTTGGCTTTATTACTGAACAAAAAATTCCCAGGTAGGGCAATTGCGAGAACACTGCTCATGCTTCCTTGGATCATCCCTGTCACTGCAAGTCTAACGGCTTGGAACTGGATGTTCGATGGGATGTATGGTGTCATTAATATCGTCTTGTCCAGGATGGGCCTGATTTCCACCTACATAAATTTCCTTGGCGAAAAAGGCGTTGCCTTGGCCTGTGTTTTGATGGTTGGTATCTGGATGGGCTATCCGCAAATGATGATGATGCTCCTTGCCGGGTTACAGGCAATCCCTGGTGATTTATATGAAGCTGCCGAAGTTGAAGGGGCTGGGAAGCTGAGAGTTTTCTTCTCCATAACGATTCCTTCTCTTTCCGGCGTACTCAAGACTTCAATCATTCTGAGTATTATCTGGACATTCAATGCCTTTAATGTCATATGGCTGCTTACCCGTGGCGGTAGCTCCACGCATATCATGAACACTTTGGCGTATGAATTCTCCTTTATCAACATGAGATACGATAAGGGTGCTGCCATGTCGGTAACAATACTGTTCTTCTTGGCAATCTTCTTATATATCCATACAAAAATGCAGAGGGAGGACTCCCTACAATGACCCTAAACAAGAATAAATTGAAAAAAACCAGTAGCAAAGTGTTGTTCTTTGCTGTGTTGATACTCCTTATCGTTCTAATAGATTTTCCTATTTATTGGATGGTGAAAAGTTCTTTGACCTCGGTGGATAAGATGATGACCCGCGACGTCAGTCTTGGAATCACTGAACTGGATTTCTCATCGTATAAGAATATTTGGAATGGTACCGATTATGCTTCCCAGCTGAAGTTTAAAGATTACCTGATCAACAGCCTTATTGTTGTACTTACTTCTTCAGGTATTAGTATTGCTATAGCAACGCTTGCTGGATACAGCCTTTCAAGATTCAAATACAAACATAGAGATTCCATTGCACAGGGCATCTTGTATGTGTATATGTTCCCTCAGATGATTTTGACCACTCCAATGTTGATGTTGGTTATCAAGCTGGGGTTATACAACAGCTTGCTCTCTTTGATTCTTGTCTACTGTACATTCTCGCTTCCTTATTCCATTTGGATGATGAGAAGTTATTTCAATGTATTGCCGAAAGAACTTGAAGAGGCTGCAATGATGGATGGGTGCAGCAAGTTGAAAGCTGTTTGGAAAATCATGTTCCCCCTCGCACTTCCTGGCGTTGTCGCAACGGTTACCTATTCCTTCATTATTGGTTGGAGTAATGTTATTTATCCTTTGACTTTCATCACCGACGAGTCCAAGAAGATGGTCTCCATCGGATTCTTATCCTTAATTTCAGGAGATATGACCCCGTGGAATGGTGTAATGGCCGCTGCCACTATCAGTGCAATTCCTGTAGTCATCTTGTTTATGTTCTTCCAACGTTATCTGATCGGTGGTCTTGCTGCCGGTGGTGTAAAAAGTTAAAGGAAATTTTTGAAAATGAAAATAACAGATATTGTAGTAACCCCCATTGCATTTACCGATCCTCCATTGCTCAATGCAGCAGGTCTTCATGCTCCGTATGCTTTGAGAATCATTATTGAGATCAAAACGGATGAAGGGATAACTGGCATTGGTGAGATAGCTGGTGGTTCCTCTGTATTGGACTCGCTGCAAAAGGTAAAAGAGACGATCGTAGGCATGGACCCATTTGAGAGAAATGCCATCCGCCTGGCAATTGATAACAAGTTTCTATCGGTAATGGACAGTATGTCTGTCGGTTACGGACACCGTAACGTTGCAGTGAGAATGTTCAGTGCTATTGATGTAGCTCTTTTTGATATCATTGGAAAAGCTGTTGGGAAACCTGTAGTTGATCTTCTCGGTGGTAGAGTTCGGGATAGGGTGGATTTTTCTGCCTACCTTTTCTACAAATATGAGGGAGCCGGTGGGCCCTTTGGATTTAAAAGGAATCCCAATGCCACCGGTTGGCATAAGGATAAGGAAGAGGCTGCCTTGGATCCTGATGGGGTAGTTTACCAAGCTAAGGCGATGTGCAAGGAATTTGGATTTAAGTCTATTAAACTGAAAGCCGGTGTATTTCATCCCCAAGTTGAGACCGATACGATTCTTGCTCTTCGTAAAGCCTTTGGTGAATCTTATCCCTTGCGAATAGATCCTAATGCAATTTGGTCCCTTGAAACCTCGATTAAATATGGTCATATGTTGGAAGGGGTGCTGGAATACTTTGAAGATCCTTGTAAGAGTCAGGAATCTATGGCAGCTCTTAGAAAGGAAATCTCCATTCCATTGGCAACCAATATGTGTACGACATCCTTTGGTGAGATTCCTTCTGATGTTGCCCTCGGTGCTGATGATATCATTCTTTCTGACCATCATATCTGGGGAGGCCTTGATGCGACTATGCAGCTAGGTAGGATTTGCTCGACCTTCGGATTAGGGCTCTCCATGCACTCGAACAGCCACTTGGGAATTTCCTTGACTGCCATGACTCACTTAGGGTGTGCTCTCCCTGAGCTTTCCTATGCGATGGATACCCATTATCCGTGGCAGAGTGAGGAAGTAATCAAGGGCGGGAGAATCCAATTCGAAGATGGTTCACTTGGCGTTTCAAATGAACCGGGGCTGGGAATTGAGTTGGATTACGAACAACTTGAGAAATTGCATCAGAATTATTTGAACTGTGGCATCATCGACAGAAATGACGAGATTGAAATGCAGAAAGTCAATCCTGATTGGACTTTCGCTTCCCACGTGTATTAATTTTTAAAAGATCCTAACCTGAGAGGCTGTCGCTAAAGCAAATTGCAGAAGTGGCAGCTTCTCTTTTTATTCATACCTGTTGAGGAACCGTTGCGTCCTCGGATTCTGTGGGTTGTTGAACAGATCTTCCGGTTTTCCTTCCTCTGCAATGACACCATCATCCATGAAGATTACACGGTCTGAGATATCGCGTGCAAAGGCCATTTCATGGGTTACTACAACCATGGTCATCTTTTCCTTTGCAAGATCTTTGATAACCTTCAGGATTTCTCCTGTGAGTTCAGGGTCCAAAGCACTGGTAGGTTCATCGAAACAGAGCACCGTAGGATTGAGTGCCAAAGCCCTTGCGATGGATACGCGTTGTTGTTGGCCACCAGAGAGTTGGTTCGGATAGGCTTTTTCTTTTTCCTCAAGGCCCATCTTTTTCAATAGGGCTCTTCCTAATTCTTCTGCTTCTTTTTTACTTCGTTTCAGGACATGCATCTGAGCTTCGGTGATATTCCTCAGTACACTGAAGTGGGGGAACAGGTTGAAGTTCTGAAATACTAGGCCAAGATTGAGACGTACTTCTTGTAAAGTCTGCTTGTCCGAGTAGTTGACCGTTCCATTTTCTTTTGTCTCTACCATTGTTTTGCCACAGACTTCGATTTTACCGCCATCAACCTTTTCAAGTTGGGTTAAACAACGCAATAACGTACTTTTTCCACTTCCCGAGGGTCCGATGATAGAGAGCACTTCTCCCTCGTTCAGGGTGAAGGATATTCCTTTCAGTACTCCCAACCCATCAAATGATTTTTCTAAGTTTTCGACATTGATGATTTTCATACAGCCTCCTAGCGGTAGTAATTGAGCTTTTTCTCAAGCAGGTCGAATGAACGGGAGACTAACGCGTTCATGAGGAAGTAAAACACGCCTGCAATAAAAATCGGCATGGTGGAAAACTCTCTGGCCGATGCATTCTGTGCCACTCTGAACAGTTCTGCTACACCAATGGTCTGTGCCAGGGCTGTATCTTTTACCAAGGTAATTACTTCATTTCCCATTGCAGGGATAATTCGCTTTACTACCTGGGGTGCAATGATATGGGTGAACGTATGGGATTTTGAAAAACCGAGAACCAAGGAGGCTTCATATTGGCCAACCGGAATGGACTGAACACCTCCACGATAAATTTCGGCAAAATAGGCAGCATAGTTGATTACAAAACCCACAATGACTGCAGTGAAACGATCATAGGAAACTCCGATTATGTAATAGGGGGCAAAATACACAAACAACAGCTGAAGGATCAAAGGCGTACCACGCATGATCATGATATAGAAATTAACCAGATTGGATATTATTTTGTTCTTGGCCATCCTGCCTCTGGCTACCAACATTCCCAGTGGTAGGGCAAACAGTAGGGTAAGCCCAAAAATCTTCA
>QJZS01000232.1 GCA_003247345.1 Spirochaetales bacterium | reverse complement strand
CTTTTTCTCATTCATTATCTTGACATCTGACTTGTAACTTGTCTCATCAAAATTATAAACGATTCCTTGGTTACGTAGATCTAAAGCTATTTCATTGTGGGTTCTTCCAATAACGTTTATCTCGTCCGGCGTGAGGAAGAACAACTCACACATGGTTCTATTTGCATATGTATATCGTCTATGCTGATCCTTTGTCCATAATAGATCTTTCATGGTGTCAGCAAATTTGAATATTAGTTGTTTATGCTGCTCTGATAATCGATCTATCTCACTCCATTTCTTCATGTAGGCACAGTACTTATTAATGTCTGTGCCCCCATACTTTTTTATCATGAACTTTCCAAACAAACCGCTGAATATCGGCCAGAATTTTGTATGTAGACATCCGTATCTTGCAATCATTGTCCACATAAAAACTATAACCAAATCTGATATCCCAACAATTGTGGAATGGAGTAAAAATTCAGGCAAGCTCATATCATTGGCTTTGAATAATGCAAAAGAATACATCTCCCAAACCCAAAGATACATAGGGGCAAAAGCTACACACCATCCAGCAATGGCTAATCCCTTCGAAGAAACAGCAAGCCTCCTGTCATAATTGGGATTATCCATAAGCCAAACAGAGTGTCTGTTTATGGAGAAAGACCAAAACAAAGACTCCACAGATAAAAGAAATACAATGGCAAGTACGAGGATTGCTGTAATAGACATTATTTTTTCCTCGGAGTAGTTTTACCTTCCAATCGCTCCATCTCTTTCAAATGGGAGGTGTGTATATTGATAATTTCTTTTTGAATGATCGGCAGTTCCCTTTCTATCTGATCGAACCGCTTGTCGTTTGCTGTGTTCATATCGTTCAATTTATTAGATAGCTTATTGTTTATTTCATCTATCTTTTCAGAAAGGGCTGTACTGAGGTTAAAAAGTGCCGTGGTATATTCCAATTTATCACTAGCAAGTTGCTTCTCTAAAGCCAGTCTATCAGCGGCGTACTGATCTTCCAGCTTCTTATTCATGGTTATTGTATACCCGAAATCACCGATAACAGTAGTGATAACCAAAAGACAAATATTGATTAACATATTTACTCTTCCAGTTAGATTATCAACCACGCTATCTCGTTCCTCAAGATCACCAACTCTTTCAGACAACATCTTTAATTGCGTAGTATTTCCAGAATGACTCTTGCACACATTGTGATCGGTGCAAGCTTCTGGAGTTTCACAAGTCTCGCAAATGCCTTGGCAATGCTCACTTCTGTTATCGGCCATTTCTCTTCCTCTTAGTTGGTTATTATTCCGTTTACCGGAGTTGACGTACCCAAAATCTTCAATATGGAGTAGGTTGTATCCAGAAGTTCAGAAGACATAGCCAACACTTGTTGCATTCGATCATAATCAGGGTCATCCAAATAATCCGTGATGATATCGGAAATCTCTCTGGCCCTTTCATCAAATAGCATCAGCTTCACCCTCTTGGCCTCTGTCAACAATGGCAACTTGCTGCTCACAATATCATAGGCAGTCTCATAAGCCATTTTGATTTTGATCCACATAGTCCGGATCTCATCAACACTCTGCTCGTAATCCATGGCAGTTGTTACAGATTCCATGTAGGTAGTTGCCGTGTCAACATCATCGAGGAATTCTTTAAGAGATTCCAATTCAGATGCAGAGAACAGGGGATTTCCAGCTTTAACGCTTTGCTCCTGTTCATACGTAAGCAGAATAACTACCTCTTGGAATTTTCTCTGCAATGCCATTTGCAGCTTCAATGCTCGTTGAGCTTCCATGTTCAATTGAGCATCATGTGTAGTTGTGGAACATCCACCGAAAATAAGAAAGATGGAAAAGGAAACGATTAAGCCAATAACTTGCAATAATTCTCTCATGTCCAGTCCTCCTTATTCAATGACAGCTTCAGTGGCAGCTTCTTCCGTAGCCTCTTCACCAGCGATCTCAGTTAAATTATCTCCAGAAGATCCGCCAGTACGACTTGCCCCAGCAGCGCTTTGGGCACCTTTTCCAGTAGCAACAGAGGAATTGGTAAATGTGCCGGAAATTTTGGCTGTTGCTGCTTCAATGCCTTTAGCACCGAGGGCATACATACCACCGATAGTAGCAACAAATGGAATCTGCTTAACAAACTCGATTCCAATCTGTTCTATAGAAGGAGGTGCCCCACCGTTTTCCTCTTGCATGGTAGCATATATCTTTTCGATGATCGGAGTAAGATATTCAATGGCTTGTGCCCTTGCTCTTGCCAATTCAGCGTCACCATGAGCCTTAATCATGGCAATTGTTTCCTGGGTACTGTTATCAATGCTTCTGAGTAACAAAGCACCCATCCACGACATCGCATATTGAGCTTCACTGGAAGGGGCCAGAATGCTGTCCTTGGTCATCATGAAATTGCTGGCATCAGCCTTCGCTTGGATGAGCTTGATCTGATCCTCAATACTTACTTGATACTGTTCTTCAAATGGAGCAACAACCTTCTCCACCACTTGCATGACAGAATCGACTGCTTTGGCCCCGTACTTTGCCTTGAACAAGGTTCGTTGTGTAACGTTTTTCTCGTACACATTTCGAGAACTATTGGCACAGGATTGTAAAATTAATGCCAACATAATTACCAGACATACAACAAGTTTGTTTACCATTTTCATTTTTTTCTTCCCTTTTTTGGTCTTGATCCGAGAGAGTTAGAGATTGATTGGAAAACTAGGGTTAATACGACGAAAGCTACTGTGCCGCCCACAACTACAAAGAAGATGAGCGGCCAGTAATTTGTAGGTTGAGGTTCCATTGTTATTCGTTAGGCTTGAACTCTACAGTAACAGTGAATCCGTTAACTGACATAACCTGTGTGGCCGGGAGGGGATTACCTAAATTTGGTTCACATACTTTAATCGGTGGATCTGTTCTTTCACTCTCTTCAGTCAGAGTGGAATAGGTTGCCCAAAAATTCGAGCATCCATCGATAGAAGTTTCTATGGATATAATCCCTGATTCCGGAGTAGCTGTACCAACAGGACCAGCCTCATAAGTGTCTTTGTACACCCGAAGCTCAGTTATTCCTTGGTTAGAAATAGTTTCGGCTGATTCAACAGTCCAAGAAAAAGATAGCTTAGATTCTGTTGCAGCAAAACTTAACTTAGCTGCACAAAGAATTGTTGCAATCAGCAGTAAAACAAACAAATACCTTTTCATTTTCAATCTCCATCGGTGATGTGAATAGATAGATGAGAAGGCTTTGCGATCTTGCAGGAAAGTATAGTTGCCGGATCAGATTCAAAAGAACCCTTAAAAGCCCTCAGTTCCCATTTGTTTGGATTATTACCATCTTTGATATTCAGATCGATACTTCTGGCAAAAGCAGGAAGTCTTACCAGTAAAGCTCCATTTCTATAGAGCTTAAAACCGTCAATCTTCAATTGCTCCTGATCTGAATAATTCCAAGAGAAAAGCATAACAAATCCTCCAATATTATTTGGATTAAACCACTATTGTTGCGTTCCTGAAGGAATCAGAAACATTGTATTCCACATATTGTGGTTGTTGTACATACTTTGGAATTTCATTTTGTACTGCAAGTGCCCAGTTTTTCGGGGTCTTCCCTTCTGGGCTGGTAGAGAGTAGGGTATTGGTCAGTACACCACCTTCCCCGGTATCCTGGCTTGTTCCGGCTTCAGTGCATCCTGAGATGAGAATAAGCTGGCCTTCAAATGATTTCGGAATGGCTCTTGATCGGAACTTAACCGGAGGGGCTGACCTTGCCATGTCTCCAGAATGACAGGTGTCACAAAGCCACAATACACAAACACCTTTCGGAACGTATTGCAACCATTCATGAATAGTATCGTCAAGCACCGGACCATCGTAAGCGCAAAGATACTCATCAAGTCCATCTTTCTCATCGCCGGAATAATCTCTTGTCTGTCCACCATGACCGCTTACAGAGACAATAAGCCAATCACCTTCCCGCAAATCTTCCAGACTTTCTTTCAAAGCCTGTTTGCATTTTTCTATGGTAGCATCCTTTGTCAACAGGACTTTTGTTGGTATATTATGACTGATCCATAGTGCAGCCAGATTATTTGCATCAAGCTCACAACTTGGTAATTCACCGTCCCAACCATCATATTCAGGTACGTTAGGATCGACAACATTCCAACCTATACAAACTGCTCTCATTCTTCTGGTTGGAGCTATGTCTATTTGTGAGGATGAACCCTGATTACTGCTTGAAAATAAACCACCCATTGAATACCACCATTTGAAAAGTTGATCAAAAAAGTTACTTGCCATAATTAAAAACCTCTTATGATTTTAATGAGTATACCCTATAGTATGGAGCTAGGGAAGTAATTTTTTCTATCTCACTACGCATGGAATCCTATCAATGAATTCCAGTATAACATCCTCGCGCAAATAGAAGTGACAAAAATTTACAGATTTTCTATTTTGACCTGACCATTTCAATTCAGGACAGATATCTAAAACAGAATTTCCAAAAAGCTGATACCAACTTGCTACGGTACTATCTCTCAAGTTCCATGACCACTTTGTGTCATAGTAGACAAAATCAACAGCAGTTGCATAGAGTGGGGGATTATTTTCCAGATTGAAAAGATGTCCTGACATAATGTCTGTAGACTTCCCACGCTCAAGTAAAATCTTGTGCCGTTCATGTGCTCTGCCAGTTTCAAACAATCGTATCGGCATTGAATGCAGATCAATTACATCTCTCTGGATTCTTGCAACACAATTCTGCATAAGCGGGTGTAACATCTCTGTAGTTCTGAAAATCTTCATTAGCTGACTTCCTCGTTAACAATGGTTGCTAGTTCTGGGGCATCTCCCTCGATAACCCCGTTTTTAATAAACACGTAATCTCCAACTTCATAAGAACCACCTCCACCACTGACTATGATATCTTCAGCAGATCCAGGAACTTGAACCGTGATCCTACCAGTGTCAGCATCGATAATGGTTATCACTCCTATCCATTTTCTTGCAGATGGAAGAAGTTGCTTAAATAATGCATACGGATTAGCCATATTAACCCCACACGTATTGTTCTATGGTAAGAACCTGCGTAACATTCACGGCTCCACCTTCTGAAGATCTTCCGGCAGTTACCGTAACCCCAGTAACTTGACCGTACCAAGGAACACCTCTCTCAAGTACCGAAACCATATCACCCGGAATAAACAATCCCATCGGAGAAGGATCTGGGCAAAGAATGTTCAATCTCAAGGTATGCTCATACCAGTTTCCTACCTTTCCTATTACCATCCTACCACGTTCAAGAGCAGCTTTACTTGTGGTTATAAGCGGATCTGTTACGGCTTCTGCAAGCTTACCGTTTGGATATCCTGTTTTGTAAACATTGACAAATACAGCTTGATTTGCGGAATCTGCACCGTCATTCGTAGAATTAGACTGCACTGACTCCCCGGCTACAAAAACTCGCTCATATGAGGGGAAAAGTTGAGAAGATTTGCCGATTGACTCACACTGATCCTCAATTATCGTCTTCCACTTAATACTTGAATTGGTCGGCAACCAATTCCAAGGCTGTTGGGCAAACTTAGGACGTACATGGATAACAGTATCGTTCGGGTCTGTGTAAATCCATGCTCCGATTGAGGTGGCTATTGTTTGCAACGCCTCAATATCGGTAAGATCAGTATATGAGAAAGTGTTTGCTGGGATAAACCAATCTGTGAGTGGATTAAACCCTGTTTGGACAACAGCAGTATAATAATCAAACTCAGCACTTGCCGTGGATATTTGATATTGTGTCCAATCAGCATCCCATTCAGCAATGCTAAGAGGCCAGTTATCCGGGGCCACCTGTGCACCTATGATCTGTTCAAACAATTGCTGTCCTTGATATCCAGTTGTTATGGTGTTTGAACCCTTTTGGGATATCGGAGAACTGTAAAGAATAGATGGAGAACGACCTACCACATTAAAGGTCTGTGCCAAGAAAGTTCTGTTCTCAGTCCAGGATTCAACAGTACACAACCACTTCCAACCATTGATCGAAATCTCAATTGTGATATATGTTCCATCTACGGGCATGATCGCATTCAAACAATCTCTGGAAGCCACTGTAATCTGAAATTGCCACAACCAGCTATCTCGATCAGTCGTAGCCGACACAGAAAGAACCTCAATCGGCTTTCCAGTTATTATTTCTTTTACCAATACTTGATTCAACATGTAATAAATCCCCCTTGCAGATGGGTAAATGATCCTGTTATCATTCTCTCCGATTATGATTGCCGGGAATTTATCCCGCATACCTGAATGCCAATGTTCGTACTCTTTACAACGAATATCTGGCTCAGAAGAATAGTTGTTAATATGGAAAATTACTCCGGAACAAGCATCCTCAATCAAATCGTATTTAGATGGGAAAGTGAACACAACACCACATTCTGTCGGTGGTGTATAGTAATATAAAGAATTCTCCAAGCAAAGCAGATAATAACTATACGGACCCCAAGGAATAACCTTATCAACGTCTTTTGCTCCTGGCTCATTGTAAGAAGCACAGAACTTTTTGGTTACTTCTTCATGAAATCCCCAAGCTGTATGTTTCTGAACGTCTTTCTCACCCGGTTCCAAATAAGGAAATGAAATAGATTCATTGGAAAATATGTGGAAATCCCCAGCAGGATTGGTGTAAGACAAATCAGCAAAGTACATTAATCCGACATAACTGGAACAATACTTATTATCCAATTTATCAGAAAAATCTCCGGCAGGACAAACGTAAGAATTATCTTTCCAATCAAGAGCAACAAATCCCATGCTGTATACATGCCCTGTTGGAATTTGAGAATTTCCAGACGTTCCGTATTGTTTCTGGATAAATTCCCCTTGTCCGTAGGGTAGTGCCTTGGTTACATGGATACTTGTTTCTTTATCCCATCCAAAAGTCTTTCCTCCAGTAGCTATTCCAAACGGGAGATTGTGTGTTTCTGGTGTTTTTACTTGAGATATTCCCATCTCGATAAAGATCTCAGCATTAGCCGTTATAATATCAGGCAAGATCTCTATAAAAACATGAGGAAGTTCAATATTGATTTCCATAGAAGCCATTATGATTTCTATGTACAATTCAATAAAGCTTTTCTCTATTTCTATTGGAACTTCCATACTATCAGGAAGTATTAAGAATCCAGAAAATACTGAGGATGTATCAGCTTCAATGAGTATTTCCACATCGTGTGGAATTACATCACTAGCCAGACCACCTATGAAATCAAATATTGGTTGATCACAAGGGTCCGGAGGTGTGTAATAGGCCAAAAAGCCAAATTCAACATTATCACATGATGGAGGATCGTAAGCCATTTTATTGTGGATCTCTTATAGTGATTGAAAATCCGAAGAAGATAGTGGACTTACCAGCATCTACGTCATTTCCACCATCCAAAGTAGTTTCAGCCGTGGTCACAAGGGTTAATTCCTTTGTCTCGGTATTGACAAAAGCTGTATGGGTTACAGTTCCGGCAGCATGAGTAACAACACCCATAATTTGAGTTACAGTCAACTTTCTACCGTCAACTGCACCATCAGAAATGGTAAAATTGGATTCTGATACAGCAGTGTTTGCCAATGAATAATTCTCATGAGCTTTCCACGTAACAGTTCCATCCGTAAATGTGGAATCCTGTGTAGTAGTCCACCCCGGCTCAGAAACACCTGACGTTCCGGCAGTAATGCATTCATATATGAAGTTGTTTTGTGTCGGTGGGTAACATAAGTCACCTTGAGCATAAACAGTTTCTTGTACCCACAAATCAGGCCATACAGCATTATAAAATGTTAATGGTTGCTGACTACAGACACACTCTTGATCTGAAGCCACTATATTTCCCAACAGAGTGTCGAGATAAGAATCAGGAATCCACTTAGCCATTACAAAATCTCCTTTTTAATTGTTCACATAAAAATCAAGATGTACATAGTATTTACTGGATGAAGCATTGTAATCACCAGTATGCCAAGTTACTCTGAATCTCATACTTCTTCCACTGTAATCAACACCGTTTGTAAGTACAGGAATTGGCTCATCGTAATTACAAACTGTCCAATTAGGATCACCGTCAAGTGAAACTTCAACAACAGGTATCAATGAGTCAGTTCTTCTAGTATCCTTAAAAGAATACCATTTGATATTTGAATCAGTAACTATCCCTGCCTCATCCAAAGGATACACATTTGAGAATTGGTAAACCAAATCATTCACGGTAATATCTGTGATTATTGGAGTTGTCTCATTAACTAAAGACAAACTTGTTACACATATTCCGATTATACCATCACCTGGAACATAATCATCAAAATTGGTAAACGTAAACAATCCAGTATGTCTATCAGAATTTGGTCTATATGACATAGCCAAACTCAATGCTCGTTTAATATCACTTGCACCTGTCCCGTAACTTTCCGTGTATGCAATCCAGTTTATGCCATCATAATAATACAGAGAGTTATCACCAGTATTACCATGAACATTAGGATCAAATGATACTATCGGAACTAATGTAGTTGTTGTATTGGCAACAGAGTACGTCAAGTTGTCAAAAGTCAACGATATAAAAGCATCTCCTTGCGTAATGTTCAATCCTAATGAAGTTATTGCAACATCTTCAAACAGATTAAAATCATCTGAATCAAGCAAGAAATATGAAGTAGTGTATCGATCATACATAACCGTAGCTGGACCGTAAGTGTATATCGCAGCAATCTGAGTGGCATTCAAAGCTGTTGAATGAATGGACAAATCTTTAACATAACCGATATATCCATTTCCTGAAGGCATACCACCTAGACATATTTTGTCGTTTGCAAGGTAAGTTTCACTTCCAGTGCTACTTGATCCATAATAAGCACCATTCTTATAGTAATAGAACGTATTGGATGAATGGTTAAACACAACTGCTAAATGTTCCCATTTATACCCTTCATGAATAGTTGTGTTGTAATAAGATTGGCTATTACTCCTGGCATATATATAGGCATTAGAAAAGTAAATATTATTTTGCCCTGTACTTCCAGATATACCGTCAGAGAATATCCAACGTGCAGTGCTATCAAATGTTCCGGATCTATGCCAGAAAGAAATTGTATAATCCGTTTGATTGAAATTTATTCCATTTAAGGTTAACCACCTTGTACTAGACCCTGAGAATACGATTGCACCGTCCACTCTTTTCAAAAATATGAGATTTGACCCGTTAAAATTGGCCATACAATCTCTGGATATTCCGAATCTGTAAGAATCAATGTTGCC